>NZ_BCVS01000098.1:0-9125 GCF_001591865.1 Lacticaseibacillus pantheris DSM 15945 = JCM 12539 = NBRC 106106 | reverse complement strand
CCCCACGGCACCCCCACCGGCCAGAACCGCCACTCGAAACCACAACCCACGGGAACATTAAGATTTGCTAGTAAGGACTTGCCACCAGTCGTAGCTTGTTGCACAATCGACGTACTAATAAGGGAAAGGTAGATACAGAATGGACTACTTCGACATTACGCCGAATGGAATGCACCACCTACACACAGAAATTGAACGGCTCAAGGCGGCCCGCCCCGCACTGATTGCGCGCGTTGCGGCAGCTGCCGCTTTGGGTGACCGCTCCGAGAACGCCGAGTACACCGAATCAAAGCGCGAGCTGCGCCACCTGGAAAGCCAGATGCGCTACATGGATAAGCAAACTCGTTACGGCGAGGTCGTCACACCCGTGGACGATGATGAAGCTACTTTGGGCAAGACCGTCGAGCTATTGTTTGACGATGATGAGGAACCGGAAACTTACCAGCTTGTTGGCCCCGCCGAGGCTGACTTTGCTCCAAACAACCTTACCAGTGCATCCCCCCTGGGACAGGCCATCCTACACCACCACGTCGGGGATAGTTGCACGGTCGCTGCGCCCAATGGTGAATACGTTGTCAAACTTGTAGCGGTGCGGTTAACTCCGGGTATGCTATAATCTAGACAAACTTGTCTCGAATAGATAGGAGAAGACTATGGCAATTTCACTAACAGCATGTATTTTGCTATTGAAAGAACATCACCTGCTCAAAAGTAGTGCGGTCCAAAGTGACGTGAATGTTGAAATGACGGGCATTTCCTATGATTCGCGCAAAGTGGAAGGGCCGACCCTGTTCTTCTGTAAGGGTGATAAATTCCGTCCTATCTACCTATCAATGGCGAAGGATAGCGGTGCTACTACTTACGTTGCGGAAAAACCCTACGTTGAGGGTAACGGTCTGAACGCCCTGATTGTGGTAAATATCACGAAGGCCATGGCCATCCTTAGTGCGGCGTTCTACGACTTCCCGCAGGACGATCTAGAAGTGATTGCCTATACGGGCACCAAGGGCAAGACCACCGCGGCCTACTTTACCCGTGGCATCTTGGAGGCGGCACACCCGCATCACGTTGCGCTGTTCTCCACCATTGACCGGATTGTCGGACCGAACCCAGACCAGCGGTTTAAGTCCGATTTGTCCACGCCGGAGAGTATGGACCTGTTTCACGATATGCGTGAGGCAGTTAACAACGGCATGACGCACCTGGTTATGGAGGTTTCCAGCCAGGCGTACCTGCGCAACCGTGTGTTTGGTTTGACCTACGATATCGGGTTCTTCCTGAACATTACGCCCAACCATATCGGCCCGAGTGAGCACCCCAACTTTGCTAACTACCTGCACAACAAGGTGCAACTGCTAGTTAACTCACGGCGCGTGGTCATTAACGCGGAAACTGATCACTTCGATGCGGTTTACGCGGCCGCCCGGACCACGACCTACGCGGACAGTATTTACCTGTTTGCCAGCACCGACTTCCAGCCGCAGGATCCCGACCTACCCATTGATTTCCGCTACGAACAGGTGGAAGCCGACCTGGAAATCAGCAAATTTAGGTTGGTGCCGGTGACTGATAAAGCCGTGGAGCTCAATATTGGCGGTCAGTACCAGCTGGGCCTGGTGGGTGACTTCAACGTTAGCAACGCAACCGCGGCCATCATTGGCGCGGGGCTGACCGGTATTGACGCAACCAAAGCCGCGGCGGGAATCGCCAACGTGGCGGTACCTGGCCGGATGGAGTCCGTCACTGTACCGAACCACGGGCACGTCTTTGTTGATGACGCCCATAGTTATGCGAGCCTGCATACGCTGCTGGGGTACATGCACAGTGAGTACCAACCGGCGCGTTTACGGGTGGTATTGGGTGCGCCAGGCGGCAAAGGGGTCGACTTACGCGCTGACTTTGCCCGGGCGCTCAACGAACACGCCACCGACGTTTACCTGACTACGGATGACCCTGAATTTGAGGATCCGGCCGCAATTGTGGACCAGGTTGACGAGCAGATTGACCACGACCGCGTTGTGGTCCACAAAGTGCTCGATCGGCGTGCGGCCATCCACGCGGCCATCGCCGACAGTCAACCTAACGATATCGTGCTGATTACCGGCAAAGGTGAGGAGGCGTCACAGCGCGTGCGCGGCGTTGATGCGGAATGGCCTAGTGACATTGTGGTTACCAACCAGGAAGCAGCCAAGTTGGGTCAAAGTAACGCGTAATTGAATAGCATTGTTGATGTGGAGCCGTTACGTTAATGCGTAATGGCTCCTTTTCTATGTGCATAAGCTGACCTTACCCCGCGAAAGGATGCCGGGCTAGACCAATAAGAGACGTGTAAAACGTTTACATATCAAAATCTTAGAATCCGTGTCAGCTTAGCTAACCAAGATGATGGCAATTCAATATTGGCAACGGTATGGTGAGTCTAGTTAATAAAGAGTTTTTTAATACACAATAATTGTGACGGATATTGCGGTATATACCAATGGCTAATGTTGCCGCTGGTACCAACCAATTTATTGAAAGCGTTTGACAACGGTATTGCTAGCGGTTACAATCTTACTGGTTGGTACCAATATTTGGAGGTGGTGTCGGTGACGCTAAGTGAACAACCGTTACATGAGCAGTTAGTACAGGCACTACAAAAACAGATTAGGACGCGCATGTCGCCCCATGAGCGGCTTCCTGGTGAACGCGAAATCGCCGATCAGTACCGGGTTAGCCGTAATACCGTACGCTCGGCGCTTTCCAAGCTGGAGATGATGGGGCTGGTTTACCGCCGACGCGGACGGGGCACGTTCGTGGCGAACGATACCAGCGAGTCGACCGACTTGGCGGGGATGTATAGTTTCACCGAGGAAATGACGGCTTTGGGTCGGCATCCGCGTTCGGAAATTGTTTACCTCCACGAGCAACCAGCTACCGAGTACTTAAGCGAGCACCTTGGCGTTGACGTGGGCACGCCGACGTACAAGATGAAACGGGTGCGGCTGGCTGATGGCGTGCCACTCATGGTGGAACGGACGTTCATGCCGGCTGACCGGTTCCCGCGGTTATCCGCCGCGGAAATCGAGCGCACCAGCCTCTACGCCACTTTGCGTGACCGCTACGGCTCGCCGGTAATTAATGCGTCTGAGTCCTTTTATGCCAGCTTGATGCCGGACAAAGACGCGGAGTTACTCGGGGTACCATTGGGTTCACCCAGCCTCAACATCAAACGGACATCAATTAGCCTCAATCGTGAGGTGATTGAGTACACGCTGAGCGTTGGGCGCGCCGATCAATTTGTTTACACCGTTCGTCACCACCCGGTGCGGACGCAAAATAATTAGTAATATTCGAGGAGGAGCAGCATGTTTGGCAAGTCAACAGAAGAATTAACCCAGTTAGGTGCACAGATTACCACTAAGGAAATCAAGCAGCAGCCAGATTTATGGCAGGAAGCCCTGGCTAACTACCAGCAACAGGCAGACCAGGTAGCCGCATTTCTGGACAAAGTGGTGACGGCTGCGAACGGCCAGTTGGTCCGCGTCATCTTCACGGGTGCGGGTACCAGTGCGTATACCGGTGATACGGTCACGCCATACCTCAATGCCCACGGCGACCGGGCGCATTTCCGTTTTGAGTCCATCGCCACCACGGATATCGTGTCCGCACCGTACGATTTCCTTGAAGCAGACACGCCCACCGTACTGGTTTCCTTTGCTCGTAGTGGTAACTCGCCTGAGTCAGTTCAGGCCGTGGCTCTAGCCGAGCAGATTGTGACCAACCTGCACCAGCTCACCATTACCTGTGCTCCCGACGGCAACCTTGCACAGCACGCTGAGGGCGAGGCTAAGAACTTGGTCCTCCTGCAGCCGGCCGGTTCGAACGATAAGGGCTTTGCCATGACTGGTAGCTTCTCCTGCATGGCCCTAACGGCTTTGCTGGTATTCGACCAGGCGGACGCAGCCACAAAGGCCGGCTACGTCGATACCATCACCAAGATGGGCCGGGAAGTGGTTGAACGCGAAGACTTCATCCAGAACCTGGTTGATGAGGATTTCGACCGGATTGCTTACCTTGGTTCCGGCAGTCTCGGGGGGCTAACGCGTGAGGCCCAGCTCAAAGTGTTGGAGCTGACGGCGGGTAAACTGGCCACCATCTTTGATACCTCGATGGGCTTCCGTCACGGACCAAAGTCGTTCGTTAACGACCACACCCTGGTGTTCGACTTCCTGAGCAACAATGCGTACACACGGCAGTACGATGTGGACGTCATGGAAGAAATTAAGGGTGACGAAATCGCCAAGCGGGTCGTTGCTATCGGTACGAGTCAGGACAACGACTTTTCCGGTGACAGCTTCATCTTTGCTAACGGCGACCCACAGCTGCCCGAAGCCTACCAGGCGCTGCCAGACGTCATGTTTGCGCAGACGCTAGCACTACTCAGCTCCGTTAAGATTGGCAACAAGCCCGACACGCCATCCCCAACAGGGACCGTTAACCGCGTGGTCAAGGGCGTGATCATTCACGATTACACCAAGTAGTAGGTAGATTCAGATCCGTTAAGGAGGTGAGGCCCCCAATGGCAACGTTGCTCGTAATGGCTACGACGAACTACACGCACCTACGCTAGTGCAGAATATTTTGTTAAGACCCTTGATGCGCCACAAGGTGCTGGTACGGGTTAGGTACAAATGTTTATGCCATTGTTCGTCCTGCACCAGAGTCGGTGCTGATTAGTAGTTGACTAGTATTCATTACGGTAACGTTGCCTAGGGCGTCAGATTGATTAACGGCAAAATGTGTGGTGACACCGGAACCGTCATCGCGCGCGGCAGCCAAACGCTTCAGACTGGTGCTTGTATCTGGGTAGTAGCAGTTAATTAAAGGCGTATGGCGGGGAGCATTGGTGGGTTCCGCAAAGTTGTTTGGCACGGTTTCAGCAGTAGAGGAGGAGGAACTTCATGGCAATTATTGCAACGCGGATTGATGGCCGTTTGGTACACGGCCAAGTCGCTAACCTATGGACGACCAAGTTACAGGCTACCCGCATCATGGTGGTTGATGATAAGGTCTCCCAGAGTCAGATTGAGAAGAGTGGTTTACGGATGGCTACCCCAGCGGGTGTGCGCCTGTCCGTCCTGGACGTCGACACGGCAGCAGATCACATCTTGAACCACAAGTATGATTCACAGCGAGTATTCATCGTGGCAAAGGGCCCCGCGCCATTGTTAGCTTTGATTAACAAAGGTGTGGGTATCGACAGCATCAACATTGGTAACATGTCCCAGACCGATGATACTAAACACATTACTAAGTCAATTAACGTTTTGGACAGTGACGTAGCTGATTTCAAGGAACTACAGTCCAAGGGCGTTAAGTTGACCGCACAGATGGTTCCAGGTGATGAGTCGCAAGACTTTATGAGCCTGCTCAAGAAAGGGTTAGGAGGAGAAGCATAATGGCAATAGCTTGGTGGCAGATTGCACTATTAACTTTATATGCGGGGTACCAAATCCTCGATGAATTGCAGATCTATTCCTCACTGAGTGCGCCCGTTTTTGCCGGTCTCTTTGCTGGTATTGTGATGGGTGACATGAAGGCCGGTTTGATTATCGGTGGTTCCATGCAGCTGACCGTGCTGGGTGTTGGTACCTTCGGTGGTGCGTCCAAGATTGACGCCAACTCCGGTACCATCCTGGCAACCGCGTTCTCGATTAGCACGGGGATGAAGCCAGAAGCAGCCGTTGCCGCGCTGGCCGTGCCCGTTGCCAGTCTGATGATTGAAACTGACATCTTGGCCCGGTTCACCAACACCTTCTTTGCCCACCGGATCGACAAGAAGGTCGACGAGATGGACTACAAAGGGATTGAGCGTTACTTCCTGGCCGGTGCCCTGCCATGGGCGCTGTCCCGTATGATTCCCGTTGGCTTGGCCCTCACGTTTGGTGGTGGCCTGGTTACCAAAGTTGTTGCCGTCCTGAACGGCAGTTGGAAGTGGCTGGGTGATGGTCTGACCGTTGCCGGTGCCATCCTGCCAGCCGTTGGGTTTGCTATCCTGCTCCGGTACCTGCCGGTTAAGAAGCACTTCCCATACCTGATTTTGGGCTTCATCATCACCACCCTGTTCACCGTTACCTTCACCGACATTCAGACGCTGGGTACTGGTCTGGCTACCGCAACCAAGGCGTTCACTACGTCCTTCAACGGTCTGTCCATGCTGGCAATTGCGCTGATTGGTTTCGCTCTGGCAGCTATCAGCTACAAGCAGAGTGCAGCCAACAATAATGGTGGTGGCAGTAGCGACGGTGGTACTAAGGCAGCCGTCAAGCAAGACAGTTCTGCAGACGAGGGGGAGATCACTGATGACGAACTCTAATTACAAATTAACTGACAAAGACTTCAAGCAAATCAACCGTCGTAGCCTCTTCGGCTTCCAGCTGGGTTGGAACTACGAACGGATGCAGGGCTCTGGGTACCTGTACACCATTCTGCCGCAGTTGCGGAAGATTTATGGTGATGACACACCAGAACTCAAGAAGATGATGAAGACCCACACCCAGTTCTTCAACACGTCCAACTTCTTCAACACCATCATTACTGGTATTGACCTGGCCGTCGAAGAAAAAGAGGGTATTAAGGGTGAAGAAACCGTTACCGGTCTGAAGACTGGTTTAATGGGCTCCTTCGCCGCCATCGGGGACTCAATTTTCGCCGCGTTGATTCCGGCCATCTTTGGTGCCATTGCGGCCAACATGGCCAGCAAGGGTAACCCGACCGGTATCCTCATCTGGGTGATTGCGCAGATGGCAGTCAACGTATTCCGTTGGAAGCAACTGCGGATTGCGTACCGTCAAGGTGTGTCCCTGGTTACCAACATGCAGAGCCAGTTGTCAGCTTTGACTGATGCTGCTACTCTGATGGGTGTGTTCATGGTTGGGGCCCTGGTGGCCACGATGATCAACGTCAAGATCGCTTGGGCACCAAAGATTGGGTCGGTGCCACTGGACCTGCAAAACAACCTGGACATGATCTTGCCCAAGCTGTTACCAGCCGTTATTGTTGGTGCCATCTACTGGCTGCTGGGTAAGAAACACATGACCTCAACGCGGGCAATCTTCATCGTGCTGATTGTGTCCGTTGTACTCTCCGCACTTGGTGTGATTGCCAAGGGCTAATGCACGACTTTGATTGAAGGATAGGAAAGGTGAATTTTCATGACCAAATTAATCTTGATTAGCCACGGCAGTTTCTGCGTGGAGTTAAAGAAGAGCGCGGAACTCATCATGGGTCCGCAAGACGACATTTTGGCGGTACCACTGTTGCCGAACGAGGGCCCAGAAGACTTCCAGAAGAAGTTTAACGATACGATTGCCGGTCTGGACGATTTTACCGTGCTGGCTGACCTGATGGGCGGTACTCCGGCCAACGTGGTCTCCCGCATGATTATGGAAGGCCAGAACATTGACCTGTACGCCGGGATGAACCTGCCCATGGTCATCAGCTTCATCAACGGGGCGATGATCGACATGGCGCCAAACTTGGTTGATGATGGCAAAGCCGGTGTGGTCCACATCAACGACGTAATTGCCGGCACTACCGGTAACTAATCAAGGCAGCCCCGGGTCGATGACTACGGGGTTTTGCTATGAGTCGGGGTTAACTAGGTTAATTGGTACCAACCAGTTGTGGTCTAGACCACAGCGTGATACACTGGATGGTGTAAAACGCTAGTAAGCGCTAGCAGTTGGCTGGTGTCGACAAAACGAGGATAGGAGAATTATTTCATGAGCTACTATATTCACGCTGCAAAATTCTTTTTGAAGAACACGACCGAAAACGGTGGTTACCTTGAGGTGACTGATGACGGTAAGTTTGGGGAATTCATTCCGACTGACCACCCAGCACCAAAGGGCAAGGTTGTTGATTACGACGGCCAATGGATTGCTCCAGGTTTGGTCGACACCCACATTCATGGTTTGCTGGATCATGACGTAATGGACAACGACTGGGAAGGCCTGAACGAAATGTCCGAGGGTCTGCTGCGGACTGGGGTTACTTCCTGGTTGCCAACGACGCTGACGGCCAGCTTTGAACAGTTGAACGACGTCTGCAAGACCATCGGGGACCACGCCGGCTCCGAAACGGGCGCTAAGATTCAGGGTATCCACTTTGAAGGCCCATTCTTCACGACGGAACACAAAGGTGCGCAGAACCCGAAGTACTTCCGCGACCCATCCATTGATGAATTTAAGCAGTGGCAGGAAAGCGCCAAGGGCATGTTACAGAAGATTGCCTTGGCACCAGAACGCGATGGTGCGGTTAAGTTCACTGAATACGTTAGCAGCACGGGCAAAGTAGTTTCGCTGGGCCACTCCAGTGCCACCTTTGAACAGGCACGTGACTGTGTTGAGGCTGGGGCAACGTCCTTCACCCACACGTTCAACGGGATGAGTGGTTTGACGCACCGCGAACCGGGGATGGTTGGCGCCGCAATGTTCATGAACGTGGTCGACGATGAACTAATCTGTGACGGTCACCACATCCGTCCAGAAGTGGCGACCTCCTTGATTCGTGAGAAGACGCCAGAGCACGTTGCTTTGATTACGGACTGCATGCGTGCGGGCTTGATGCCAGACGGCGACTACGTTCTGGGTGAATTCCCCGTTACGGTCGGCGAGGGTACTGCCCGCCTGAAGAGTGACAACCACCTGGCTGGTTCGATTCTCCAGTTGAAGGACGCCATCAAGAACGTGGTTGACTGGAACGGCGCAACGCCTGAAGAAGCCGTTATGATGGCTTCGTACACGGCCGCTAAGTCCAGCCGCATCAACGACAAGTGTGGGAGCATTCTGCCAGGGCGCGACGCCGACTTCTTGGTGCTGAACCCAGACATGACGCTGTCCGAGACCTACCTGAACGGGGAATCCCGGTACCAGGCATAATCTCCTGTACCATTACTAAACCACTACGTAGCCGTAACTCTTCGGAGTTGCGGCTTTTGTGTGGTTGGGCGAATCCGACAATTTGTGGTCACGAACACGCGGGCGGGGTTTGGGGTTGCGGCTTACGTGTCCTACGCCGTGATTGCTACACCCGCACGCTCCGGCCGTTCCGGCCTCTCGCGATTCTTTGAGCCCGAAAAA
>NZ_BCVS01000097.1:0-9178 GCF_001591865.1 Lacticaseibacillus pantheris DSM 15945 = JCM 12539 = NBRC 106106 | reverse complement strand
GCGTGAGGCTAGTAGCCGGTCACAAGCTTAACCGCCGCAGTGCAAGCCGGCGGCTACACTAGTGCGTTTGGCTGGAGATGTTGAGTTCGACGTCGGCGACGACGCTGCTGGTTTCATAAGGAAAGTGTTCCTCGGAGACCTCGAATGGCTCCCCCTCCTCGGTGTAACTCACCTGGTTGATGACCAAAACGGGGTCGTTCAGTTCGCACCCCATCGCCTCGACGTCGTCCTGCGTGGCCTTGATGGCGTGAATCCGCCGGTGTGAGCCCGCGATGTGCACGTGCGCCTCATCGGCTAGGTGTTTGTATACGGAGCCCTCCAAAATTTCGCGCGTAATCGTAGTAATCTTGGTGGGCATAATTGTGTGCTCGTACGCATAAACTAACCCGTCGACGTACCGTACCCGCCGAATTACGTACACGGGCTCGTCGGGGCCAATGATCAGACTATTTTGTTCGGCCTCGGTGGGCAGGCGTGCGTCCAACGACAATACTTTGCTCGTCACTTTCCGTCCCGCGTAGGTCAAAGTGGTCCCCACTGGCCGATCCACTGATGACTCCATATCGTGCTTGTCCTCAGTGTTAAAGTCCTTACGTAAAAACGTTCCGGCCCCACGCTTGGTGTACACAACCCCCTCCACAATCAGCAACTGGATTGCTTTGCGGACGGTCATTCTGGTGGTGTTAAATTCCTGCGCCAGCGTTTCCTGATCGGGTAATAAATCACCGGGTTGGTACTCACCACCCGTAAACTTTTTGCGTAATTGTTGCGAAATATCCTGGTATTTATACATGGACACGCCTCCCGAGAAAACCATTGTCTGCCTACATTTTACGCCCTTTTACCTTCAGTTGCGATAGCCTAATTTGATTATTTGTATATACTTTTCAAATAAAAAGCTTTACGAATCGCCTAAACCGTGGCATAATGAAACCGGATTCAAGGATCCATTATACCTGAAGGAGGCAAAAAGTATGTCCCAACCATTACCGAGCGGGTTTCTTTGGGGAAATTCCACTTCCAGTATGCAAACTGAGGGCGGATGGAATGAGGGCGGTAAGGGTAAGTCCGTCTATGATGACCGTCCGGCAACCGACCAAAGCAGCGATTGGCATGTTGCCATTGACGATTATCACCGTTACGACGAGGACTTAGACCTCATGGCCCAACAGGGGATGAACTGCTACCGGTTCCAAATTTCTTGGAGTCGGGTTTGTCCCACCGGTGACGGCGAGTTTAACGAGGAGGGCATTCGTTTTTACGATGAACTGATCAATAAACTAATTGCCCGGAATATCACCCCAATGATTTGTCTGTACCACTTTGATATGCCCCTCGCCCTGGCCGAAAAGTACAACGGCTTCAGCGACCGGCACGTGGTGGACGCGTTCATTCGCTACGGACAGACCATGGTCGACCGCTTTGCAGACCGCGTGCCATACTGGATCACATTCAACGAGCAAAACCTGTACTCGATGAACGAAGCATTCAGGATTGCCGGGTATCTGCAGGGCCCAGAGACCGACGAGGAGCTGTTCCAGATTAGTCACCACGTGATGGTGGCCCACGCCGCCGTTGCTAACTATCTGCACGCCCACAGTAACGCCAAAATTGGTGGCATGCTAGCCTACTCCGAGGTGTACCCTGCCTCCTCGAATCCACGCGACGTTCTCTATGCCCGTCGGATTGACGAGTTTCTGAACCGTAACCTGCTTGACGTTTTCGTCAACGGGCATTATTCCACAGAGTGGCTCACCTTTGTCCGCAATCAGCGGATTGATTTGGACTTTACGGATGACGACCAGGCGACGTTTGATCAACTCCACAGTGACTTCATCGCCTTCAGTTACTACCGTTCAGTGCAAATTAACAGCAGTATGGTGCCAATCAATACCATCCCCAACCACTATCTCGACTTCGGCGCCCAGCCAGTGCCCGGGTTGCAGGCAAACGAGTGGGGCTGGAACGTCGACCCGTTAGGCTTCCGCGATATTTTAACCAAGGTTTACAACCAGTACCACGTCCCCATGTTTCCGATTGAAAACGGGATTGGTATCCGGGAAGTGTACCAGGGTCACGAAATCCAGGATGATTACCGGATTGATTACCACCGTCAACACATTCAGGCACTCAAAGACGCGGTCTTCACCGACGGCGTGGAGGTGCTGGGCTACTTGGGATGGGGATTAATCGATATTCCGAGCTCTTCGGGTAACATGGATAAACGTTACGGCATGATCTACGTCAACCGGACGAACCATGACCTACGCGACATGCGCCGCATTCCGAAGAAGTCGTATTGGTGGTTCCAAAAGGTCATCGCTTCTAACGGTGCCCAGCTAGATTAACGCGTTACGCGAACGTAATCACTTCTATCAACAAGTTTTGATTCACCACGCGTATCGTGACACGAGCGTTATCATCAGCTGCTGGTGAGGCGCAAAGTCACCCCGACTTTGCCCTCCATCCACAGCGCAAACATATACCAACGCTCACCCCGGGTTGCCCCGCCAACAGGAGGCAACCGTAGAATGACAACCACAAAGGCGTCGTAGTCACCGTTCAGTCAAACGGTCGATACGACGCCTTTTGTGTTGCAATATTAAGTGCAGATTGTATAATCTTAACCAAATAGTTATCACTTTTTAATTCAAATTGCCCATGAAGGAAGTCACTGCTCATGGATAAAGACCGTTCCCAAATCTTCAAGATTATTACTGCATCAGTGTTGGGCACCGCCGGCAGTACCTTGTTGGCCTTCAGTGTTTCCCTATACCTGCTAGCCCGGTTCGGCGTCGGCCAATTTGTTTTGTCGCAGGCGCTGAGTGCTTCGACCGCAATCATCACCCTCACAATCGGGGGCTTCCTGGTCGACCGCGTGGACAAGAAATTGCTCATGCAACTACTACAGTTGCTCTCGGTGGGCGCGCTGATCATCGGTTGGATTTGGTCCACCAGTATTATCGCCCTATACATCATGATTTTTCTCTTACGCGCTGCTGACGGCATTTTTAGCAACAACAATATCGCGGCGGCAATCGGTCAGGTCGAGGGCGATCACATTGGCCCGCTCCGTGGTTACGAGCAAACTGGGACTTCTATCGTTGCTGTTGTCACCCCGATGCTGGCAGCCGTCATTTATCCCCTCACCAGTATTCGCGGTGTAATTGGTCTTGAAATAGTGTGTGAATTGCTCGTGTTGGTAGTCATGAGCACGGTCGACTTCCACCGCTATCACGTAGAATCAGCCGTTGATGATGAACAAAGTACTAGCTTTGGTGATAGCTTCCGTTCGGGTTGGCAATACATATTTAACCGTAGGGTGCTCAGAATCATTCTGCTGTCGGGGCTGATGGTGAACCTAGCGGGCGGTATTGGCGAAGGAATCACAGCGCCCTTTCTGCTCAAGACTTTGCACATGTCTACGGGCACGTACGGCGTGGCCGAAGGTATGATGTCGGTGGGGACAATTCTGGGCGGGCTAGTGGCCGTCCGCCTGATGCGCGCCGAGCAAAATATGATCAAGAGCTTGTTTCTTTGGATAGTCGTCGATGGCGTTGCGCTCATAGCGTGGAGTCTGACGGCCTTTATTTCCTGGTTACCAGTCGCCTGGATATTAGCCATTGTTTTTGGGGCAACAACGGGTTTGGCGCTAAGTGCGCTTAACATCCCGTTGGTTAGTTGGTTATCGGCAACGGTTGAACCGGGGATGCAAGGGCGAGTTTTTAGCACCTTTATCGGGGTGGCGCAGTTAGTGATGGCGGCTGGTGGTTTTATCGCGACGGCTGCGGTGCACGTATTACCTCTGTGGCTGCTACTAGCAATTGATGGCGCCATCGGGGTGGCCGTATACGCGGTCGGGCAACTGCTAGGTGTCGCAAATACTCCGGAAGCAAAGGTGGTGCCGCAACAACAAAATGGCTAGATTTTTGAATACAGGGCTGAGGCTGTAACAACAGGGTATACCCTGCTGCAGTTTTTTTAACAAGCTCGATCCCCAAGGTGAACAAAATGTACTGAAAAAACTTTTTAGTAGCCGGGTGAAGCGCTAATCATCCAATCCATACTCAATGTTGGTCGCACTTGCGTGGTGGTGGAGGTCGAGCGGCTGGCGGAGGTGACAGCTGTATGCCCGAAGTTCCGTTATAAGCGGAGCGCATTACGGAATCAAAAAATTGAAATCGCGGTTTTCGAGTTCAATTTTTCGCGGTAGCCCGGAACGGGCGAGAGCGTAAGGCTCACAGCCCCGGCCGCCTCCGCCAGCCGCTCGACCGGAGCCATCACGCAAGTGCGACCAGCCACGCACTAAAAAGCCCCCTGCCGGCTGGTACACCGTCGGGGGCTCCATGATCAAATCGTTTCAACGTCTAGAGGAGTTAGACGTAGCAGCACTAAATTATGCTTCCTTAGCAGCCTGCGCCTTTTCCTGCGCAACCTGCTTGGCAACAACACCATCGTTAATCTTAACGAATGGCAGGTACAGCAGCACACCCACAATGAAGACCACAATCTGGATTACCGGCGCACGCCAGTCACCACCAGTTGCCAGGAATGAGTTCAGGAACATTGGTGTCGTCCATGGTACTTGGACAACCATTGGGCTCATCCAACCGAGAACCGTTGCCAACCAAGCAACAAAGATGCCTAGGGATGGCAGAACGATAAATGGAATAATCAGCGAAACGTTGTACACGATTGGGTAACCAAAGATAACGGGTTCGTTAATATTGAACACACCTGGAAGCAAAGCCAGCTTGGCAACATTCCGTGAAGCCGCGTTGCGACTCACGATGAAGGTTGCAACCAGCAGGCAAAGCGTACCACCAGAACCACCCAACAGAGCGAAGGACTGAACCAGTGACAGGTTGATGATGTTAGGAATTGCGTGACCCGCGCTGTAAGCAGCAGTGTTCTGAACGATGTTGATGATCAACAGTGGTTCCAGAATCGTACTGTAAATAACGGAGAAGTGAATACCGAACAACCATAGCAAGTTAGCCAACGTGTAAATAATCAGCGTACCAACAATACCAGTACCAACGTGACGTAGTGGTTCCTGGATGAAGGTCGTAATCAAACTGATGACGTTCATGCTGGTCGTGTCGTACAGTACAGCCGAAATCAGGGCAAAGAACGACAGAACCAGGATGACGGGAATCAGAACGTTGAATGAATCGCCAACTGCAGGTGGTACCTGGTCGCCCAAGTTAACCTTGAGGGCCTTGATGCTAGAAACCTTGATAAACAGTTCCGTAGCCAGCAGACCCATGATAACACCGGCAAACATACCACCAGTACCGAGTTCAGTGAATGGCAGTACACCACTAATGTTGGATGCCTTCTTGGCACCGTCAGCAATAATCTGCACGGTGTTCGGCATCATTGCTACCAAAGTAGCCAGTGACACCATCGCCGCGGCCAGCGGGTTGCTGAAGTTACGGTTCTTTGCCAGGAAGTAACCAATCATGGTGGCAATCAGTAAACTGGAAATATTCAGGGTCGCGTTGGACAACATCGTGCCCCAGTACTGAACCTTCAGTAACGTAGCACCCTTAAACATCCAGGTGAACACAGTGTTGTTAATCAGGGTTGCCAAACCTGCCAAAATATACAGTGGCATGATGGTGGCAAAGGCGTCACGCAGCGAACGCAAGTGAATTTCGTTCCCAATCGCTACGGCGACTTTGATGAAGCCCTGACCGAATTTAGTATCTTCTAGAGCCATGTGTATAACATCTCCTATTCTTCAACTCCCGCAGTTGGTGGTCCAACCAGCACCCCTCCCCAATTGGGATGCCAGTCAACAATGATCGAATAATTTCTATACGTAACTTAAAACGACCACCAGCTGCTCAACTTAAATATCAACGTAGAGCCATGTCTGACTAAACGGACCTCCTCACGCGCAAGTGTTGCAAACGCTTTCGACTTCTATCAACATCTAAAGTATACACCGTGCCGATAACAATTCAATACTTTTTATTCTAATGTATATACAAATTCGCTTACAATACCAAGGTCTCAACGTTGTAAACGCCGTCATCAAGCGCTTTAAGTGCCGATTTTAGAGCGATAAAAAAACATGCTTTTTTCGCACACTTTGAACATATCGGACTATACCGTTGGTGACGCTTTGTTGAGCACGCCTGTTGGTATCCGGACTAGCATGATGACGCCCTCGCATAATAGCCTATACCAAAGCAAAGACCCGTGGATCAACACCCACGGGTCTTTGCTTTGCTTATCTATGCGTGGCTGAACACGTCAGCAGTTGCGTTCGCGTTCGCCGGCAACCGGCGCATGTCTAATTCGTAGTGCTCCCGTAAACCACCCAAGCGGCGTAGGTGCTCCACGTGTTCAATCCGGTAACGACCGCCCTGAGCACTGCCAACAACTTTGCCTGGTTGGTACGTCTCGCTCGCCATGACGTGACGACGCCCACCCTGGAAGAACCAGAGATCAATCACAAAGCGTGGACGCTGTTCATCCATCGGACGTAGCGGCTTGAGCGATACTTTGTCGTTCTGATAGGCCAAAATAAGAATTGGTCCGACAATAATCGCAATCCCCACTATGTTAATAAAAATAGTACTCACAACCATCCCTCCGTTTCGTGGTAGCGCTAACATAACCACATTGTGGCAAATAATTGGACAGTTGTAAATACTTTTATTGGATAGTGTATAGTTTTATTGAATTTTGCCAGCGAGCACAGCGTGTAGCATCTTGCCCACGCCATCGTCGTCGTGGTCCACCGTCTGGAGGCGCGCCACCGCTTTGATTTTAGGAATGGCATTCGCCATCGCCACGCCGTAGCCCACATCACGAATCATCTCGAGGTCATTTTCATAATCCCCAAAGCACATGAAGTTAGCCATACTTCGACCAGTCGTGGTCGCAATGGTGTGCAGCGCACTGGCTTTCGTCGTGTGTGGTGCATTGGCTTCATAGAAGAACCGGTTTGACCGCGATAAGTGAATTGGTAACGCGGCAATCTTTTTCATAGCTAAAGCGAAGCTAAAACCATTCCCAAAGATACCGTTAAACGTGAACTTATAGAACTGGACGTGATCCACGGTTAACATTCGCACCAAGTCATCCTCACGCGTAATTTTGATGGTCTCGCCGTTATGCCAATTGCCCCGCACTCGGCCCATAATACCTGGTGTATAACTAACCGCATGGTGCTCGGCAAAGAACACGATGCGCGCCAGGTAGTGTTTGGCCACGTGAAATGCAGCCAGTACGACCGCATTATCCAGGGGCCGTCGCATAATCGGCTGATCGTCCTTGTCGTAAACAATGCCACCATTCAGGCATACTTTGTAACCCGGCACCCGCAAGTCATGACTGAACAGTTGACTAACGGTAGGCAGTGAGCGCCCAGAGCAAATGGCAAAGTCGCGCCCACTTTGCACCCAGTCGCGCACCGCCTGGCGGTTGTAATCCGATATGCGGCTTTGATTATTGAAAAAAGTGCCGTCCAAATCCGTACCAGCTAATACAATCATCCATTTTCTCCCAAAACAGTTTTGTGTACTTCACTTAGTGCGTCGCCACACGTTGAGCTAACAACAACGCGCCCGTAATGCCGGCGTCATCACCTAAACCGGCGTGCACCAAGTACTCATTCAACGGTGGTGTTTCGACGTACCCGTTCATTTGCACCGCAAAGGACGCTTGGATCAATGGGTACAGCTGTGCCTGGTTGGACACGCCGCCACCAAAAATGATGCGTTCTGGTGCAAAGCTCAGCGTGTAATCCACGGCCGCCTGCGCGAGGTAGTACGCCTCAATATCCCATACGGCATCGGTCTTACTCAAAGTTGCGGCGGGTACGCCGACGCGGGCCTCAATGGCAGGGCCCGCAGCCATCCCTTCCAGGCAGTAATCGTGGTATGGGCACACGCCTTTGAAACCAGGCACATCATCCGCAGACGGGCGCACCGCGATGTGGCCCACTTCGGGATGCGAGTACGCCGTATAGACCTTGCCGTCATGGATAATCCCGCCGCCAATACCAGTGCCCACGGTTAGGTAAACCACATTGTGCAATCCCTGGGCGGCCCCGCGGTGCAGTTCACCGTACGCCGCCACGTTCACGTCAGTAGTCCAGTAAATTGGGCAATCCAGTGCCGTCTTGAGCGCACCCAAAAAATCAAAGTGGGACCAGCCGGGCTTCGGAGTTTGCTTCACGAAACCATAGTCCGCAGACTCCGGATTGATACCAATTGGACCAAAGGCACCGACGCCTAAGCCCGATAACTGGTACTGCTGGAAAAACTGCACGATTTGTGGCACGCACTTCTGGGGGTCGTCAGTGGGTATCCGTACCCGGTCCTGTACCACCAGCTGCTCATCCGCCACCGCACACACAAACTTAGTTCCACCAGCCTCAATTGCACCAAACATCACACTACCTACCTTCTCGGGTTGTCCCGTTAGTTGTATATACTTATTCACAGATAGTGTACGTTGATTACCAAGTAGTTGTCAACGCTTACAACTAATGGTTCGAGACTTTAGGCGTGCGCACTGGCACGCTGAATCGCATCCAAAGCACTTTGCAACAGGCGCGGGCCCGCCAAAGTAGCGTAGTCATGCGTATCCATTACCGCAACCGGTACGTCTAGTTTGGCCCGCAGTTGTGTGGCTAAATAGCTGACCTGCGGCGCCACCATGATCACGGCCGGAGTCACCGTCGCTAATTCGGCATTGACGTCGGCTGAACCGATTGCCACAACCTGGGCATCGACCCCCGCATCTGAAGCAGCGTCCGTCATCCGTGATACTAGTAGGCTGGTCGACATCCCCGCACTACATACTAGCAAAATTAACTTTTGTACCATTATCTATCCCCCCTTTAAGGGTTATTCAAGGAAGCGTTTACAACGTTCAACAATAAATATAGTCCGTTACCAGGTGTTTTGCAATCGACCCGATAACGCAGTGTGATTAACTCTTCAATCGTCAAGCGATCATGTCATGGTTTACGTTAAACATGCGCACCGGTGGCGGTTCTGGCCGGTGGGGGTGCCGTGGTGTACTACGCCTTTGTGGACCGCTCCACGGTGACCGCTGCAGTGGCTAGCCGTACTGGTGTGGTGGTTCCGGGTGGCGGTTCTGATCGGCGCGGGTGCTGTGGGGCACTACGCCTTTGTGGACCGCTCCACGGTGA
>NZ_BCVS01000096.1:0-9261 GCF_001591865.1 Lacticaseibacillus pantheris DSM 15945 = JCM 12539 = NBRC 106106 | reverse complement strand
TGCTCAAGCTCAAAAATTCGTGGGAGGCCGGCACGGCCGGAGCGTGCGGGTGTAGCAATCTACGGCGTAGGGCACGTAAGCTGCAGTCCCAAAGCCCACCCACGCGTTCGTACCCACCCAACCTTCGACCTCCGCGGAGCACCCCACGTAAGCCGCAGCTCACCGTCCCGACCTACGCTGCTGTTCCCAACACTGGTTTGCTCCGCTCTCTAACATTTATTAGCCCGAGGCATGGGCAACGACTTTACTTTTTGGTAGAATGCATGTATATTAACGTTAGCAACTTACAAAACGTAAGTGGAATTACTAAGGGATAGGGATGAAACGCATGGCAAAGGAATATGACGTAATTATTATCGGTGCGGGCCCTGGTGGGATGACCGCCGCCCTGTACGCTTCACGGGCAAACCTCTCCGTGTTGATGTTGGACCGTGGTATTTACGGCGGCCAAATGAACAACACGGCTGCGATTGAGAATTACCCGGGGTTTACCTCCATTCTCGGTCCCGATTTGGGTGAAAAGATGTACGCCAGCGCCACTAATTCTGGCGCCGAGTACGGTTATGGCAACGTCACTAGCGTTGAGGACAACGGTGACACGAAAACCATCCACACTGACGACGGTGATTACACCGCCAAGGCAGTCATCATTGCTACGGGTGCGGAACACCGTCATGTTGGCGTACCCGGCGAGGATGACTACGCCGGTAAGGGTGTATCGTACTGTGCCGTGTGTGATGGTGCCTTCTTCAAGGATGAGGACGTCGTCGTGGTCGGCGGTGGTGATTCCGCAATCGAAGAGGGTGTTTACCTGACCCAGATGGCTAAGAGCGTGACGGTGATTCACCGCCGCGACCAACTGCGCGCACAGGCCATCCTGCAGAAGCGCGCCTTTGCTAACGACAAGATGAAGTTTGTGTGGAACGCTAACTTTGAAGAAATTAAGGGTGATGGCGACGCTATTACCAGTGTGCGATACAGCGACAAGGTTACGGGCGAGGACCACGAGCTGAACGCCAAGGGTGTGTTCATCTACGTGGGGATTAAGCCCATGACGGATGCATTTGCTGGTTTGGGTGTGCTCGACGACAATGGTTGGGTGATTACTGACGACCAGATGAAGACGAGTGTACCCGGCGTCTTTGCTATCGGTGATGTTCGGGCGAAGAACCTGCGTCAAATTGCTACGGCAGTTGGCGAAGGGGGCCTGGCCGGTCAGGGCGCTTTCACCTACATCCAGGACTTAGCGGATAAGGACTTGGCGGCAACCGCCCAGTAGGAATACCGCCCAATATACAGACGTTTAAAGGTTGGACCGTTTTATGACGGGCCAACCTTTTTTTGTTGGTGTGGCCTTCAACGGGTGGTTAGTGCTACCATTGGTATATACCAATGGTAATGGTCAAACTGTATTTCGATTTCATTAAAAAAGCGTTGTGGGCACAAAGCGGCGTTACGAAAGCGGATTCATCTGGTATGATAAGGATGTTGTCATTTCAGTTGGCGGTTAGACGTCACTAATACGAAACGAGGTTGGGATTCAATGAGTTTTGAAGATACATACAAATTGTGGGCGGCGCAGGATCACCTGTCGCCGGAATTGCGCGCGGACATGACCCGGTTGGCCAAAGACGATGAGGCTCGTGAAGACGCCTTTGCGGTACCGATGTCCTTTGGTACTGCCGGCATGCGGGGGACTTATGGTGCGGGGATCAACCGCTTCAACGAGTACACCGTTGCCCAAGCAACTGCAGGCCTTGCGCGTTACATGGATGAGTTGGGGGATGACGCAAAGCAGGCTGGGGTAGCCATCAGCTTTGACTCCCGCCACAACTCCGAGATGTTCGCGCACGTCGCAGCCCTCGTACTGGGCGCCGTGGGTATCAAAACCTACGTATTTGACAGTTTACGGCCAACGCCGGAGCTGTCATTTGCGGTGCGTGACCTCCACGCCTTTGCCGGTATCATGATTACTGCCAGTCACAACCCTAAACAGTACAACGGCTACAAGCTGTACGGCGCTGACGGTGGGCAGCTGCCACCAGAAGCCTCAGATAAAATCACCACTTACGTACGTAAGGTTACCGACTTATTCAGCATTGAACGCGCGAACGAGTCAGACCTGCGTGCCAGTGGCTTGATGCGGTTGATTGGTGAGGATGTTGACCAAGATTACCTGGACAACGTGGCCACGGTCACAATTAACCATGATTTGGTTAAGCGTGTGGGCGCTACGATGAAACTGGTCTACACGCCACTTCACGGTACCGGTAAGTTCCCCGTTATGCGTTCGTTACAACGGGCTGGCTTTGCCAACTTCAGTATGGTGAAGGAACAGGCCATCTATGATCCCGAATTCATTACGGTGACCCACCCGAACCCAGAGTTCCCCGAGGCTTTTGACCTGTCCATTCAGGAAGGCCGCCGCATCGGCGCGGACCTGCTCATCGCCACTGACCCCGACGCGGACCGTCTGGGCGCCGCGGTACGAATCGGCGATGACTACCACCTGTTGACCGGTAACCAAATTGCTAGCCTCTTGTTACACTACATCCTTGAGGCAAAGAAGCAGGCGGGGACGCTGCCAGCCGATGGCGCGGTCATCAAGAGTTTCGTCTCTACGGAACTGGCCGACAAGATTTGTGCTGACTACGGCGTGGAAATGATTACGGTAGAAACCGGGTTTAAGTTCATTGGCGATGCTATCGCCGGCTTTGAACAAAATCACGACCACACCTTCCTCTTTGGCTTCGAGGAAAGCTACGGTTACCTGATCAAGCCGTTTGTTCGGGACAAGGATGCCGTTCAGTCAACGTTGCTGTTGGCTGAAGTGGCTGCGTATTACCAGGAACAGGGCAAGACGCTGGCTGATGGCCTCCACGACCTGTACGAACAGTACGGTTACTTCTCCGAACGGACCACGTCGCTTGAATTCACCGGGTTAACCGGGCCAAAGAAGATGGCGGCACTGATGACGAAGTTCCGTGAGGAGGCCCCAACCGACTTTGCGGGCACGGCAATCGAGCGGACGGAAGACTACCTGAGTGGTCAGGCCCGTACGCAGGCGGGGGATACAACCACCCTGACTTTGCCACAATCCGACGTGTTGAAGTACTACCTGACCGACGGCACCTGGATTGCCATTCGGCCAAGCGGGACGGAGCCCAAGGTTAAGTTCTACATTGGGGTCCAGGGTGACAGCGAGCAGGCGGCTAACGCTAAGTTGGCCAGCTATGCGGATGCGCTGCACGCCTTTGCGGCTGATGCTGAATAAAAATTGATGTTGATAGTCATTGGGCCCTGCTTTGCGTGGGGCCCTTTTGCTACTCTGGGGCGCACTAATTGATCCGCGAATAGTAATTAGCGATGCGGTGTGTTATCCTATGAGGCAATTTAGCTGTGGGACTGGACGCAGAGAGTATACTAGAGTGGTACGGATAGAGGAGGGACAAATATGGGGTTACATCAATACATTACGGGTTTGACGAACCTAGAAACTTTGCGGCGTGCACCCGGGTTCTTCAAGTACGAGGAGCACAGTGTGGCCGCGCACAGTTTCAAAGTCGCGTCCATCGCCCAGATGCTGGGCGATATTGAGGAACACGCCGGCAATCAGGTCAATTGGCAACGGCTCTACGAAAAGTCGCTCAACCACGACTACACAGAACGGTTCATTGGTGACATCAAGACGCCCGTCAAATACGCGACCAAATCGTTGCGTTCCATGTTGGCTGACGTTGAGGAGTCAATGACGGAAAACTTTATTGTTGGTGAAATCCCCAGTGAGTTCCAGGATACGTATCGTCGCCGTCTGGGCGAAGGCAAAGATGATACCCTGGAAGGCAAGATTCTGAGCGTAGCCGATAAGGTGGACCTGATGTATGAAGGCTTTGGCGAGATTGAGAAGGGTAATCCTGAGTCGGTCTTTCTGGATATATACCGTGAGAGTCTGAAAACCATTTTGCAGTTTCGTGAGCTGGCGTCCGTGCAGTATTTCTTGGACCACATTCTGCCGGACATGTTGCACGAAAACTTTGCGGATAAGAGCCACCTCAAGGCCATCACCGCGGAGACAATTGCGCAGGTGGAAGCAGACTAGCGAAAGTATGTTCGCTATGCTAAAATAAGTCCAGAGTATTAGGGCACCAATAGTTTGGCTAAGTAATAGAGCGTGGCGTTAGGGCATCCTGCCGCGACGCTCTATTTTTGCCGTTGGTGGATAAAAATAGTTATCCGCGCACAATTTATTGACGGGTACCGTGAGGAGGAAGTTGTCATGGCAGAACAAAACGAGCAGGTATTTGACTTACAGTCGCCATACAAACCTGCGGGGGACCAACCGCAGGCCATTAAGCAACTGGTCGATGGCTTCAAACGGGGCGAAAAGGAGCAGATTCTACTCGGCGCTACCGGGACCGGGAAGACGTTCACCATGAGCAACGTCATTGCCCAGTTGAACCGCCCGACTTTGATCCTATCCCACAACAAAACGTTGGCTGGCCAGCTGTACGGTGAGTTCAAGGAATTCTTCCCGAACAACGCGGTCGAGTACTTTGTGTCTTACTATGATTACTACCAACCCGAAGCGTACGTTCCGAGCTCCGATACCTACATCGAGAAGGACTCCTCCATTAACGATGAAATTGACCAACTGCGGCATGCGGCGACCAGCGCGTTGCTGGAGCGGCGTGATGTCATTGTTGTGGCGTCGGTTTCGTCCATCTTTGGTTTAGGTGACCCCAAGGAGTACTTTGACCACTTGATTAGTTTGCACCCTGGCTTGGAGATTGACCGTAACGCGTTGTTGCGCAAACTGGTGGATATTCAGTATGACCGCAACGACATCGATTTTCAGCGCGGGCGCTTCCGCGTTCGTGGTGACGTGGTGGAGATCTTCCCGGCCAACACGGACGATCACGCCATCCGGGTTGAGTTCTTTGGGGATGAAATTGACCGAATTACCGAAGTCGACGCGTTGACCGGTGAAGTGCTGGGTACGCGCGACCACGTGGCAATTTTCCCGGCCACCCACTTTATGACGAATGAAGACCAGATGGAACGGGCGATTGACAGCATCAGTGCGGAACTCGATGCGCGACTCAAGGAGCTGCGTGATGGTGGGAAGCTGCTGGAAGCTGAACGTTTGGAGCAGCGCACCAACTACGATATTGAAATGTTGCGGGAAATGGGCTTTACCAGCGGGATTGAAAACTACTCGCGGCACATGGACGGCCGCAAGCCTGGTGAACCACCATATACACTCCTGGACTTCTTCCCGAAGGATTTTCTGATCATGGTCGACGAAAGCCACGTGACCATGCCGCAAGTGCGGGGGATGTACAACGGTGACCGCGCGCGGAAGCAGGTTTTGATTGACTACGGGTTCCGTCTGCCTAGCGCGCTCGACAACCGGCCGCTGAAAATTAACGAGTTTGAGCAGCACGTCAACCAGATTTTGTACGTCTCGGCGACGCCCGGTCCGTACGAAATGGAGCGCGTACCCGAAAAGGATGTTGCTGAGCAAATTATTCGGCCGACCGGGTTGCTGGATCCTACTATTGAAATTCGACCAATCATGGGTCAGATTGATGACCTTGTTTCCGAAATCAACGTGCGGGTCGAGAAGCACGAGCGGGTCTTCGTCACGACTTTGACCAAAAAGATGGCCGAGGACCTGACGGACTACCTCAAAGAAATGGGCATCAAGGTCAAGTATTTGCATAGCGACATCAAGACGCTGGAGCGGACCCAGATTATCCGGGATTTGCGTTTGGGTAAGTTTGACGTTCTGGTCGGGATCAACCTGTTGCGTGAAGGGATCGACGTGCCGGAAGTATCGTTAATTGCCATTCTGGACGCGGACAAGGAAGGGTTCCTGCGCGCCGAGCGGTCACTGATTCAAACAATTGGTCGTGCCAGCCGTAACGAGCATGGTAAAGTCATCATGTATGCCGATAAGATGACTGACTCCATGGAGGCGGCGATTAACGAAACCCAGCGGCGACGGACGATTCAAGAGAAGTTTAACGAGGACCACGGCATTACACCGAAGACCATCGTGAAGCCGATTCGTGACGCCATCAGCGCGGTTGCGAAGTCGACGGATGATGATGCGGGCAAGAGTGTGACCCAGGTGGATATGGAAGACATGTCCAAAGAGGACCGGGCAGAGCTGGTGAAGAACCTACGCGAACAGATGCAGCAGGCCGCCAAGAAGCTCGACTTTGAACAGGCCGCTAGTCTGCGTGACACTATTCTGGAGCTCGAGGCCGCCAAGTAGGGTCGCGGTGCAAGACGTCGTATGGTGGGTGCGTTACGCCCCCCGGTAAAATATATAGAGGTAAATAACTTGGCAAATGATCAAATTGTAATTCACGGTGCACGTAGTCATAACTTAAAGGATATTGACGTGACCATCCCCCGGGACAAACTGGTGGTGGTTACCGGCCTGTCGGGGTCGGGGAAGAGCTCGCTGGCCTTTGATACGCTGTATGCCGAAGGGCAGCGGCGCTACGTTGAAAGCTTGTCTTCATACGCCCGGCAGTTTTTAGGGCAGATGGATAAGCCCGACGTCGACTCCATTGATGGCCTTTCGCCCGCAATTTCGATTGACCAAAAGACCACGTCGAAGAACCCGCGGAGTACCGTGGGCACGGTCACCGAAATTAACGACTACCTGCGCCTACTTTGGGCTCGTGTCGGTACGCCGATTTGTCCGAACGACGGCACGAAGATTGAAAGCCAGTCGGTTGAACAGATGGTCAACCGGGTGATGGCGTTGCCTGAGCGTAGCCGCATTCAGGTGATGAGTCCGGTGGTACGGCACAAGAAGGGCGCGCATAAAAAGGTCTTTGCCAAGATTCAACGGGAAGGTTATGTCCGGATGCGGGTCGACGGGGAGATTGTTGACGTGGACCCCCAGTTTGAGCTGGATAAGAACAAGTTCCACGATATTGATATCGTGGTTGACCGGATTGTGGTCAAAGACGAAGTTCGCTCCCGACTGTTTGATTCCCTGGAATCCGCGCTACGGCTGTCAGACGGCTACGCCAACGTTGACGTCATTGACGGTGAGCCGCTCATCTTTTCCGAGCATTACTCATGTCCCATCTGTGGATTCTCTGTTGGCGAGGTTGAACCGCGACTGTTTAGTTTCAACGCGCCGTTTGGTGCTTGCCCAGTCTGTGATGGTCTGGGTGAAAAGTTGAACGTGGATATCGATTTGGTGGTCCCTGACCGTAGCCTGACCCTGGAACAGGGGGCAATCGCGCCGTGGAACCCAATTAGCACGCAGTATTATCCCAACCTGTTAGCGCAGGCGTGCGCGGCCTTTGGCGTACCGATGGACGTCCCGTTTGATGACTTAACGGAGGCCCAGCAGAACATCGTTTTGTACGGTAACGGTGATCAGACTTTCCATTTCCACTACGAAAACGATTTTGGTGGTGTGCGTGATTTGGACACCACTTTTGAGGGTGTGGTCAACAACATTGACCGGCGCTACCACGCCGACAACAGCGCGTTCAACACGGAACGGATGCGCATGTACATGACCGCTTTGCCGTGTCCATCGTGTCACGGTAAGCGGCTGAACCGTGCCGCCCTGTCCGTGAAGGTTGAGGGTGAGGACATCGCCGAGGTTAGCGACTTGTCCATTAAGGACGCCCTGCCATTCTTTGAGCACATTACTTTGGGCGAGCAGAACACCGTCATCGCCCAGCCGATTGTCAAAGAGGTGGTCGATCGTCTCACGTTCATGATTAACGTCGGGTTGGATTACCTCACGCTTTCCCGTGCAGCCGGCACGCTTTCTGGTGGTGAGGCCCAACGTATTCGGTTAGCCACGCAAATTGGCTCGAACCTATCGGGTGTACTGTACGTCCTTGATGAACCATCCATTGGGTTACACCAGCGGGACAACGACCGACTCATTCGGTCACTCAAAAAGATGCGCGATTTGGGTAACACTTTGGTTGTGGTGGAGCACGACGAAGACACCATGCGGGCCTCGGATTACATCATTGATATTGGCCCTGGCGCCGGCGAAAATGGTGGCCACGTCATGGCCGCAGGTACGCCGGCGGAGGTCGAGGCTAACCCGAAGTCCCTGACAGGACAGTACTTGTCGGGTGCCAAATTTATCCCCGTACCAACTGAGCGCCGGAAGGGCAACGGCGAGCAGATTACAATCAAAGGTGCTAAGGAACACAACCTGAAGAACATTAACGTCAGCTTTCCACTGGGCAAACTGGTGGCCGTGACGGGGGTGTCTGGTTCCGGTAAGTCGACTTTGGTGAACAGCATCCTGAAGCGGGTGCTCAAACAGAAGCTGAACCATAACTCCAATAAGCCAGGTACTTACCGTTCGGTGACCGGTTGGGAAAACCTGGAAAAAGTGGTGGACGTTGACCAATCACCTATTGGTCGGACACCGCGGAGCAACCCGGCGACCTATACGGGTGTTTTTGATGACATTCGGGGGCTGTTTGCGCAGACGAACGAAGCCAAGCTCCGCGGGTACAAGAAGGGGCGTTTTAGCTTCAACGTCAAGGGTGGCCGTTGCGAAAACTGTAAGGGTGACGGGATCATCAAGATTGAGATGAACTTCCTGCCTGACGTTTACGTACCGTGTGAGGTTTGTCATGGTCGCCGGTACAACTCCGAAACGCTCGAAGTGACCTACAAGGGTAAGAACATCTCGGAAGTCCTCGACATGACGGTCAACGAAGCGGTGCAGTTCTTTGCGCCGATTCCGAAGATTGCGCGGAAGTTGCAGACCATCGTTGATGTCGGTTTGGGCTACGTCACTTTGGGTCAGTCGGCGACGACTTTGTCCGGTGGTGAGGCGCAACGCATGAAGTTGGCGAGCGAATTACAGAAGAAGAGTACCGGTAAGAACTTCTACATTCTGGACGAGCCCACCACGGGGCTGCACACGGACGATATCGGCCGTTTGATGGGTGTCCTCCAACGGTTAGTTGATGAGGGCAACACGGTGCTGGTGATTGAGCACAACTTGGACGTAATTAAGTGCGCGGACTGGGTGATTGATTTGGGCCCTGAAGGTGGGGATGGCGGTGGTACCGTCGTTGCCACCGGTACGCCAGAGGATATTGCGGCGGTCAAGGAGAGCTACACCGGCCAGTACCTCGGACCCATGCTGGAGCGCGATAAGGCCCGGGCGGGGTCAAAGGCAAAGTAGCGTTGGCAACTGCAGTTGAATAATGATAGTGGCGGGTGCGATTCGGTGGAATCGGAACC
>NZ_BCVS01000095.1:0-9341 GCF_001591865.1 Lacticaseibacillus pantheris DSM 15945 = JCM 12539 = NBRC 106106 | reverse complement strand
GGCACCCCCACCGGCCAGAACCACACTTGCGAACGAATTTACGACTGGTTTAGGCAACTGCAGCCATAGTACCCGTATTTTCAGTAGTAGCCGTTAACCCTTATGTGTAAGGGACGGCTCGCAATCGAAATTTTAGATGGGTTAGTGCCTGACTTGTAATAAAAGTGACTGAATTTGTCGTCAATTTCCTGTCCGGGGGCTTGTAGAGGGAACATCCTTCTGTAGGGTATTCGTGATTGGTCATGGTAGTGTGAGGCCGCGTCGGTCGGAACGGTGAGCGAAGGCGTGTGGGTTAGGAATGGTCCCCACCGTTACTGGGTAACGGGAACCCGGGGTTGGGCTTTGGTACGGAGGCGTCGTGCCCGGAGACGTAGTTGCTGCGACCCCGGAGCGCCGTAGGAACGGAGTGACGTACGGCGGCATGTTTTTGAGACCGTGATTTTTCGGGCTCAAAAACTCGTGGGAAGCCCGGCACGGGCTGGAGCGTGCGGGTGTAGCAACCTACGGCGTAGGGCTCGTAAGCCGCAGTACCAAAGCCCAACCCCGCGTTCGTACGCAGCCCTAGCAGTGGTGACCATGTAGTACCCCACGAAAGCCGCAGCTCACCGTTCCGACCAACGCTGCCGCCAACCACACCCCCAACCACACGGATTTGAAGGTAACTTGCACGCTCAGGGCTTTAGCGTTAAACTGTTCTCTCGAGTAGGCAATATGCTTAAATTTGCGGGGTTATCCGCAGCAAAGGGGTGATTGCAACATGGAAATGGAAAGAATCAACGCCGACACGATCCGCGTCTTTTTGGGTTCCGATGACCTGAAGTCACGTGGCATCAAGATGTTGGATTTGTTGAGCAATCACGAAGACATTGAACACTTCTTCTACGGGGTGCTTGAAGAGGTCGACCAACAGCACGAATTTGCTGATAACGAGTCAGTTACCTTTCAGGTTATGCCCAGTAGCGGTGGCCTCGAAATGTTTATTTCGCGTAACCATCGCCACAATCAGAGCCAGCAACCGCAAAAGGGGCAACAGCCAGCCGATGCTGGTCAGGAAACGGCACCCATCGACGAATTCGCTGCTTTGGCCAAGCGTCATCTCGACCAGGCGCAGGTGGACAGTGTTCGCGACGAACCCAATCAGGATGAGGTACAACCATTATTTACCGATGAAAGTACCCCTGTAGCCGTGGCATTACGCTTACCCGACTTTGAAGCGTTAATTGGGCTTTCACGGAGCCTCCGTATGAATGGGGGTACGAGTGACTTGTTCCGGTACCAAGGACACTATTTCCTAGTACTGACGTTCCACCCGAATGCCATCAGTGAACGCGAGGCGCAGATTCAGCTGGCCATCGCGCATGAGTACGGTGATACTGCTGACGTGACCGCTGAACAGTTGGCAGAGTACGGGCACCAGTTAATGGCCACCAGTGCGCTAGAGACCACCAGGTACTACTTTAAAAAATAATGCATAACAAACTACTGGGCCCATAGCCGTATCCGTTAGAACGTGACGAACGCGGCTATGGGCCTAGTTGGTGTTTCGGCATATTCACATAAGCAGGCGGGTAATCGCCAACGCGGCAATACCGACCACCGCCACGGCGAGTAAGGACCGCGTAACTACGGCCACGACGACGGAGGGAATAGTGGCAATGGCGTACGGTACGTTGAGGGTCGGTAGGCGGCCGAGGTGTTGCGTGAACAGGCTACTGACCACGAGGGCGGCCATAATGCTGACGGGTACAAAGCTGAGGAACTCCAGTACGGGTGCGGGCAGACGCCATTTTTTGAGTAGAATAAACGGAATCACTCGGCACAGCCAGGTGACCACACCACAACCGATGACCACGAGTAACGAATATTCAAAAGAAGGCATGTTTAACCCCCATTCCTAATAGGCAGGCCACCACTGTGACCACCAGAACCAGTACGCTGCTGGGAATGAAGATGAGGCCCAGGTACATGAGTACGCAGACCAAAATCACCACGAGTCCTTGCAGTAGTAGCCCCATAGCGCGGTCACCAATAACTTGTAAGTACAGCAGCCCGATAAACATGGCGACAAGCGCAAAGTCGAGGCCGAACGCGTTCGGGTTGGGAATGAGGCTACCAATTAGATTGCCGACTACTGACGATAATGCCCAAATGGAATACGCGAAGATATTAGCAGCGTTGAGCCAGTCAAAGTTTAATTTGTGGTCAGTGTAGTTCAATTTGCTCATAGTGAGCGCGAAGGTTTCGTCCGTAATCAGTGTTCCTAGCCAAACGTTCCGCCACATGCTTTCATGGCGGAGGTAGGGGGCAACGGTCATGCTGACAAGAATCATCCGGGCGCTAACCATCAACACTGCGAATAGAATCGATATGTATGCACTACTAGCCGCAATCATACTGACGATGATAAATTGGGCGGTGCCGCTGTACGCTAGTAGTGACATGAGTAGCGTTATGATTGGTCCGTGACCCGCACCGCGAGCAACCACCCCAAACGCCAAGCCAATACCAATATAGCCAAAGGCGGTGGGAATGGTGTCACGAATACCGGTACGGAAATCTAGCTGGTTATTCACAGAAACACCTCCAAAAATTATGATGGTACAAATAAGTGGCGCCCGCCGATTGAGGGTTATGGTTCCCTCGGATCGTCGTCGCCACGTTGCTGATGCCTGTATAGATGCAATCCCGTTACGCTGGTAGTGAACCAAAGTCGACCAGGTGCGATAGTTGAGCCGCCTGTTTCCGAATATCATCGGGTAGGGCCTGCGAAATCGTGAAGGTCGTGTTCATACGGTGGGGGTTGAAGTCTGATGGCACACTAACAATTGAGTAGAACGTATTATCGGTATTGTCGGGAATTGCGCTGAGGGTGTAGGCCGTGATGGCCGCTTCTTCCTGTGGCAACTGCTTGAGAAAGTCCGCGAGTACCCGGTATGAGTAATACACCGTTTCGGCGTAGGTTTCTCCAGAAGCGTATAGTTGCGGAATGTTGAGGAACTCAATAGTGTAGCCATGATCAGTCTTGGTATTCTTAGCAACAAAAAAATACCGGTGTTGTGTGTCTGGCATAAAGCATCACGTCCCTTCGTCGCTTGATTTCCCTTAATAAATTATAACACGGTGAGAAACGCTAGTCCACACTCAAAAAAATCTAATTTTTGATTAAATGGCAATTTTTTCCTCGTCTCTACTTGGCAGGGGTTAATCTCCATGCTATACTTACTTTCGTTGTTGCGGTCGTAGTTTAATGGTAAAATCTCAGCTTCCCAAGCTGATGTCGCGAGTTCGATTCTCGTCGACCGCTTGTATTTTGTCAATATGCCAGAGGAAGTCCGGTTGGTCCTTACAGTGAGCCTGCAGTTAGTGCGATGTGGGTAGGTGCCGTCGGGTGGCGCGCTGGCACGACCATCAATCATGAATAACATTTAAGTGGGCGGTCACGCCAACAAGAGTGGTACCGCGGGCGCTGGCTCGTCTCTTTCAGTTGAAGGGGACGGGCCCGTTTTTGAATACACGGAGGAATAACATGGATTACAAACAGCAAGTTGTTACGGCGTTATCAGCAGTCTTGGGTGCGGACCTGGACGCAGAGACGATTAGCCAACTTATTGAGCAGCCTAAGTCTGACGATCTGGGGGACTACGCCTTCCCCACCTTTGCGCTGGCTAAGGTTCGGCGGATGGCTCCGCCCAAGATTGCCGCGGACATCGTGGCCGCAATTGACCAGACGGATTTTGATCACGTAGTTGCCACCGGTGCCTACGTGAACTTTTTTCTCGATAAGGTGGCCTTTGCCCAAGATACGCTGACCGCCATCGCGGAGCAGGGTGAACATTTTGGGGACGCCCAGGCCGGATCTGGCAACGTGCCAATCGATATGAGTAGCCCCAACATTGCTAAGCCAATGTCGATGGGCCACTTACGTTCAACTGTCATCGGTAATTCTCTGGCGAAAATTTTGACCAAAGTGGGGTACACCCCCATCAAGATTAACTACCTCGGTGACTGGGGGACGCAATTCGGTAAACTGATTGTGGCCTACAAAAAGTGGGGTAGCGAGGCCGACGTTAAGGCTGACCCCATTAAGCACCTGCTGGAATACTACGTGCGGTTCCACGCTGAGGCCGAGACGCAGCCCGAATTAGACGACGAGGCGCGTGCCTGGTTTAAGAAGCTGGAGGACGGTGACGCTGAGGCCACCAAGCTGTGGGAATGGTTCCGGGGTGAATCACTGAAGGAATTCAAGCGTATCTATGACGTGCTGGGTGTCGACTTTGACAGCTACAACGGCGAGGCGTTCATGAATGACAAGATGGACCCCGTTATCAGGGAGCTGCAGGACAAGCACTTGCTCAAAGAGAGCCAGGGGGCCGAAATTGTGGACCTCGACGCGTACGGCATGAACCCCGCCCTGATCCGTAAGAGCGATGGGGCTACGTTGTACATGACGCGTGACTTGGCGGCGGCTATCTACCGGCATGACCACTACGACTTTACCCAGAGCCTCTACGTCGTGGGGATGGAGCAAAAGGAACACTTTGCCCAACTGAAGGCCGTGCTGCTCGAAATGGGCCACGAATGGGCTAACGACATCCACCACATTCCGTTTGGTTTGATTACGGCCAACGGCAAAAAGTTGTCCACGCGGAAGGGTAACGTGATCCTCCTGGACAAGGTATTACAGGAAGCCGTAGACCTGGCCAAGGCGCAGATTGCGGCCAAGCACCCGGACCTTGAAAACCAGGACGAAGTGGCGCAGGCGGTCGGTGTTGGTGCCGTGGTGTTCCACGACCTTAAGAGTGAACGGAAGGACAGCTTTGACTTCAACCTCGAAGAAGTCGTGCGGTTTGAAGGCGAGACTGGTCCTTACGTTCAGTATACGAACGCCCGGGCCCACAGTATTTTGACCAAAGCGGCGGTGCAACCCGACGCTACCGTTCACCTGACGGACGCAAACGCCTGGCCGGTATTGAAGCAGTTGGCGGCCTTCCCGGACATCGTGCTTCGGGCCGCGACTGAGTACGAACCATCCGTCATTGCCAAGTATGCTTTGCGGTTGGCGAAGAGCTTTAACCAGTACTACGCACACACCAAGGTGTTGGTGGACGATGAAGAACTGGCCGGCCGGTTGGCATTGGTGCAGAGTGTAACGGTTGTTCTGACCGCTGCGCTAGGTTTGTTAGGTGTAAAGGCACCGGCCGCAATGTAGCCGGAGAACGCGGAGGCAGCCGATGAAAAAAGCGGAACGACAACGCATTATGAGCCGCATCATTAGTGGTAAGGTAATCGAAACGCAAAAGCAACTGCTGGAGGAATTACAGAGTGCGGGTGTGAAGGCTACTCAGGCAACCGTCTCCCGCGATATCCGTGAACTGAACATCGTGAAGTCTAAGGGGAATGATGGCCGTATGCGTTACGTCATCTTTTCGAAGCAACCCCACAATGATACTGACAGGTTGCAGCAATCCATCCGCGAAAATGGGCTGAGCATCGTGCGTGTTCAGTTTATGAACGTGATTCACACGGTGCCCAGTAACGGTAACCTGTTGGCGGCCCTCATTGATGACATTGAGTTCACCAAAGTAGTCGGTACGTTGGCTGGTCATGATACCATCGTGGTTATTAGCCCGGATGAGGCTGGGGCCGAGTGGTTCAATGATTTCTACCAGAGTTCATTTATGGACTAGTGGCAAGAATAGAATAGTGATACTCAAAATGGAGCTGACCGCAATTAAGTGGTCAGCTCCTTTGCTTTGTTATGACTAAACCGGTAAGATAAGTGACCGTTTGGCGTGCGCACACATTTTGGGCGTTAGAACGGTACCGTACTCGTAACCGTTCGGAAATGGTTACTGAGTGGTTCCTGCCAGGTTAACGTGGTGGCGTGCAACATGAGGCGTGGGGCGGCCTCTTGTCCGTACAAAGGATCGCCTAGTAGTAAGTGGCCGATATGGTCGAGGTGTACCCGAATTTGGTGGGTACGACCAGTTGCAAGGCGCAGGCTAAGGCGGTCGGCGGTCGCGCTCCGGGTTAAGACACGGTAAAAAGTGGTGGCCGGGAGCCCGTTTGCGGCCACCATGCGCCGGCGGATATCATCGGGCCGGTGCGCGATGGGGGCATCAATGCGGCCCCAACTTTGGGTCATACCCGGACGTACCAAAGCCGTATAGGTTCGGTGCAACGTTTTGGTAGCCAGTTGTCGGTTGATGATGGCCTGGGTGAGGGGGTCGCGGGCCAGCAGAATCAGACCGCTGGTCGCCATATCCAGGCGGTGGGTGATGTAAATCGGGGTCCCGGCAAAGTGGGCCGCCACCCGGCCAATTAGGCTGTCCGTATCGCCAGCCGCACTAGGGTGGGTTTTCAGGCCCGCGGGCTTTTCGGCCACGATGACGTGTTCATCGGCGTATGCGATGGTGACGGGCGCGTCGTAGGGCGGAACGATGGGAGCAGGCGCACTAAAGCAGATATTGATGGTTGCGCCCGCGGGCAGCGGATTGGTCAGCGGCTGGTAGACGCCGTTCACGGTAATTAATTGCTGACGACGCCACGCACCTTGGAAGTGTTTAGGAACGTTCCACGCGCGCAGTTGTGCGCGCAGACTGACGTTAGCGGGGACGTTGGTGACAGTGAAATGAAAGTCGGTCATGGCTACCTCCTGTAGGTTAGGAATTATGTAAAAAAGGTGTGTAAGTACGGGCGTAGCAATGGTTATGCTACAATTATTGGGATAGTCATTGAAGGGAGTTTGTCTGGTGGATATACGACAAATTGGGCGGGCAATCCGTCACGCGTTGGGAGTGGCATTACGGGCTCTTTGGCGCTTCATACATCGATTCCAACTGATTCGCTGGGCGATTCTACTGGTACTGACACTGATTTTGGTCATGAGTGCCTACTTTACCTATGAAGCCAAAACGGTCGATATGGCCGATATTAAAAGCTCGTTGCAGACGAAAACCGAAATTTACGACCACAAGGATAATGGTGTGGGGTCGCTCTACTCACAAAAAGGGACGTATGTTTCGCTGGAACACATTTCTAAGAACGTCCAGAACGCCGTCATTAGTACCGAGGACCGCAGCTTCTGGACAAACCCCGGATTTGATATTAAGGGGATTCTGCGCTCGGTAGTGAGTCTGATTATCAACCGGGGATCAATCGCCGGTGGTGGTAGTACTTTGACGCAGCAATTGGTCAAGAATACTTTGCTCAGTCAAAAGCAAACCTTTCTGCGTAAGGGTCAGGAAATCTTTATGGCCGTGCAGATGAACCGCGTGTACACTAAGAGCGAAATCCTCGCGATGTACTTGAATAACGCGTACTTTGGTAACGGGGTCTGGGGTGTTGAGGACGCGTCTGAGCTGTACTTCGGTAAGCATGCTAGTGAGTTGAGCGTTGGTGAGGGCGCGACGTTGGCGGCAATGTTGCGGAACCCGAGCTACTACAACCCCATTGACCATATGGATAATGCCATCAGCCGCCGCAACCTAGTGCTAACGCTAGAAGTTGAGGCGGGTCACCTTACTAGTGCGCAGGCGGACGCGGCCAAGCAGACCACTTTGACGCTTAACAACAATTATAACGAAGATTCGACTGATAAGTACCCGTATTATTTTGACGCCGTGATTGAGGAGGCTGAAAGCAAAGGGTTCTCCGAAAATGACCTGCTCAATAAGGGGTATAAGATTTATACCAGTCTCGATACAAATTACCAGGATGCGTTGGACCAAACTTGGGCCAACGACAACAATTTTCAAAATGATGCTAGTGATGGGACCAAGGTTCAGGCATCATCGGTGGCCATCGATCCGCAAACGGGCGGTGTGCGCGCGATTGAAGGCGGCCGGGGGACACACGTCTTCTTAGGCTATAATTATGCGACGCAGCTACACCGTTCACCCGGATCAACTTTGAAACCATTGATGGTTTACACTCCGGCCCTGGAAAATGGTTACCACTACGACTCGGAATTATCCGACAAGAAGCAGTCCTTTGGGAAGAACAATTACTCGCCATCGAACTGGAACGGTGTTTACCAGAACACGGTGCCAATGTACACGGCATTGGCCAACAGTCTTAACGTCCCGGCGGTATGGTTACTGAATAAGATTGGTGTCCAGAAGGGTGTGTCCAGCTTGAAACGGTTTGGGATTACCCTCGAAAAGAAGGACCAGAACCTGGCGGCGGCTTTAGGTGGTGTTTCGACCGGGGTATCGCCGCTGACCATGGCCCGGGCTTATGCCGCCTTTGCAAACGACGGGAAGATGCCCCAGACACACTTTATTCGCAAAATTGTTGACGCGACGGGGACGACCGTTTATCAAGCCGACACGCAAAGTAAGCAGGTGATGGCTAGCTCGGTGGCCAAGGAAATGACCAGCATGATGATGGACACGTACAATAACGGGACGGGTGCAAGCGCCAAGCCGTACGGGTACACCGTTGCTGGTAAGACGGGGTCGACCGAGACTCCTAAGGAATGGAACGTGAACGGCGACAAGGACCAGTGGGCCGTTGGCTATACGCCTGATGTGGTGGTGGCGACCTGGACCGGCTTTGCTTACACGACTAAGACCCACTACCTACAGACTGGTGATGGCGGTAACGTTGACAGTATCTTCAAGTCGGAGATGACTAACCTGTTGCCGGAGACCACACAAACGCAGTTTAACGTGACGTCTGCATCAGCCAAAGTGGCTGCGACCACCGCCAGCAGTGCGGGTACCTCCAGCGGTAGCAGCAGCGGCTCGGTGTGGAGCGATATTCAAGATGGTATCCAGGACGGGGTGAATACGGTGAAAGACAAGGCCCAGGAATGGTATAATGACGTGCAAGGTTTATTTAATTAATTACCGCGCCATGGAGTGACGGTATAAAGGAGAATAATATGGTTAACATTTACGACAACGCTAACGAAATGGCGTCCGCACTAAAGGAAACCACCCAGTACCAGGAATTGAAGCAGGCATTTGATCTGCTGAAGCTTGATCCGGTAGGTTATGACTTGTTCAAGCAGTTCCAAAACAAGCAGATGGAACTGTCCCAGAAACAGGCTACCGGTCAGGACATCTCTGATGATGATATTCACTCCCTGCAGACACTGGGCGACAAGATTAAGGATATCGACGCCATCAAGACCTTGATGACCAAGGAACAGGCTTTGAGCCAATTGATGGACGAACTGAACAACACCATCAGCAAGCCCATCGTCGAACTTTACAGCCAGTCTTAATTTGCCTGGTTCTACGACACCGCCCTCTTTACTGGGGGCGGTGTTTTTGGTTGGCGGCTCTGGTTGGCGGCTCTGGTCGGCGGTTCTGGCCGGTGGCGGTGCCGCGGGG
>NZ_BCVS01000094.1:0-9586 GCF_001591865.1 Lacticaseibacillus pantheris DSM 15945 = JCM 12539 = NBRC 106106 | reverse complement strand
CTCAACCGGAACCACCGCGCCGGTACGACCAGCCACTACCAGTTCCACCACTTATCAGATCCGCCACCTAGGGCCAGCGTACCTATCCACCGGCCCCAATCACTGCTAAAATAGTATTCAGCACGAATAACGAGGAGAACGATATGCAATTTAAATTAATGGCCACGATGGCGGCCGGTCTTGAAGCCGTCACTGCGAAAGAACTGCAACAAATGGGTTACAAAACGCAAACCGAAAACGGTCGCGTCTACTTTGAGGGGGACGAGACAGACATTGTCCGCACCAACGTCTGGTTACGCTCGGCCGACCGCATCAAAATTATTCTCAAGCAGTTTAAAGCATTAACTTTTGATGGTCTTTTCGAAGGCGTGAAGAGTATCCCGTGGGCAGACTACCTGCCGCTCGACGCCGCATTCCCAGTTGCAGGCCGGGCCGTCCGGAGCAAGTTGCATTCTGAGCCCGACGTCCAGGCAATTACCAAAAAAGCGGTGGTGGAGAGCATGGCTACGACTTACCATCGACACAGCCGGTTGCCCGAAACGGGCAACAAGTACCAACTGGAAGTATCAATTCTCAAGGACATTGCGACCATCACTATCGACACCACCGGTAGTAGCCTGTTTAAGCGTGGCTACCGTGTTGCCAAAGGTCCAGCGCCACTCAAAGAAAACTTCGCGGCAGCGCTAGTCCTGTTGACCAACTGGCACGCCGACATGCCATTTTACGATCCCACTACTGGTTCGGGTACGATCGCCATCGAAGCCGCGATGATTGCGCGGAACATGGCACCAGGGCGCACCCGCGACTTTGCTTTTAGTGGTTTTAGCTTCATGGATTCTCAGCTGCTCGACCAAGAACGCGAACGGGCGATGGCGGCCATTACTAACCCCACGTTGACCATGGTCGGAGGCGATATTAACCAGGAAATGATTGATATTGCGCGTGTCAACGCTCAAAATGCCGGGGTACTGCACGATATTCAGTTCAAGCAGGTTGCCGTTAAGGATTTCCGTACCGACCTGGAAGATGGCGTCATTATTGCCAACCCACCGTACGGGAAACGTCTTCAGGACGCCGATGCAGCACAAAAGATTGCTGAGGAAATGGGTGCCGTTTACGGACCGTTAACGAGCTGGAGCAAATACATTCTGTCCGGCGACGCCAACTTTGAACGTTACTACGGTCACAAGGCCACCAAGCGCCGTAAGCTCTATAACGGGGCCATGCGGGTGGACCTTTATCAGTACTGGGGACGCCGCCCACGACATTAAGTTGCGATATTACTGCTGGGGGCTTGCTTCTGAGTGGACAAATAGTAGAATGAAGCTAATCGCTATCTAATGCTAATTTAATTTTACGACGTGTCAGGAGGAAACAACATGGCTTTGAAGACCACTTACAAAGATGATTTATACATGACGGTGAACGGTGAATGGGAGCAGTCCGCGGTCATTCCGGATGATAAACCGGCCACTGGAGGTTTTACCGACCTCGCTGATGGTGTGGAGAAGAAGCTCATGGCCGACTTTGCCGCATTTCGTGATGGTCAGGAGAAAGCACCTAACCAGTACGTTCAGCGGGCGGTCGACCTCTACCGCGTGGCTGGCGATTACACCCGCCGCGACAAAGAGGGCATTACGCCATTGACACCACGTCTGGCCCGCATTGCGGCGTTAACGTCTGTTGATGACCTGAACGGACAGGCAGCTGAATGGGACCGTAACGGATTCCCATTACCATTTAACATTGCCGTTGAACCCGACATGAAGGACACCGCGAACAACGTGGTCTACCTCTACGCATTACCGACCATTTTGCCGGATACCACATACTATGCCGATGACAATCCGGCAAAGGAACAGTTGTTGGCTGCGTACCGAGAAATGGCAACCGGTCTGTTGCGGTTCACGGACCTTGATGCCGCTGCGCAGGCAGAAATGGTCGAGGCGGCCCTGCGTTTTGACGCCACTATCGCCGCACACGTTAAGAGCAACGAGGACAAAGCGGATTACCCCGCAATGTACAATCCAACTAGTCGCGCGGACGTCACGGCAAAAATGCGGCCGTTCGCCTGGGATCAATACCTGCAGGAACTGTTGCCGAGCGACCCTGACCAAATTATCGTAACGGATCCTGGTTTCCTGGACGCCTTTGCGACCATCTATAACAATGATACCTTCGCGGACTTTCGGGCGTGGGCTTACGTGAACGAGCTAATTGGCGATTCAACCTACCTTAGTGAAGAGTTACGCCAACTTGCTGGTACTTACCGGCGCAAGCTGACGGGGCTTCCGGCACTGCCCAATCAGGATAAATCGGCCTACCGGATTGCCAACAGCGCGTTCAGCGAACCGGTCGGTATCTACTACGGACGCAAATATTTCGGTGAAGAAGCAAAGGGTGACGTAATTCAGCTTGTTCAGCGCATGATTGCAACGTACAAGCAACGGATTGCCGATAACCCGTGGATGTCCCAGCCCACTAAGGACAAAGCCATCGTTAAGTTGAACACGATGGTGCTGAAAATGGGCTATCCTGACAAGGTTAACGCCCGCTACGACCACTATCAGGTCGACCCCGATGCCAGCCTTCTGGAAAACATGCTCAATATTAACCGGGCTTCAACCGCCTATTCCATCGCGCAGTTGGACCAGCCGGTTGACCGGACTGAGTGGGGAATGCCCGGCCACCTAGTGAATGCTTGCTACGACCCTTCGCGTAACGACATTACGTTCCCAGCCGCAATTTTGCAGGCACCATTTTACAGTCTCAAGCAAACCGATTCCGAAAACTTCGGTGGGATTGGGGCCGTTATTGCCCACGAAATTACACACGGGTTCGACAACAACGGGGCTCAGTTTGATGAGTTTGGTAACCTGAAGAACTGGTGGCAGGATTCAGACTACAAGGAATTCAAACGGCTTACACAGGCCATGATTGACGAATTTAACGGCCGTGACTTTGCCGGTGGTAAGGTGAACGGTAAGCTCATCGTTAGCGAAAACATCGCCGATTTGGGTGGTATGGCCGCGGCTTTGGCAACCGCTCAACAGGACGAAGATGTCGACTTGCGGGCCTTCTTCACCAACTGGGGACGGATTTGGCGACAAAAAGACCGTCCGGAATATGCACAGCTGTTGCTAGCAAGCGACGTGCACGCACCAAATTACTTGCGTGCCAACGTTCAACCGCAAAACTTCGATGAATGGTATGCTACCTTCGACGTTCAGCCCGGAGACGGTATGTACCTCGACCCAGCGCGCCGGGTGGTTATCTGGTAAAGCCACACAAAAAATTGGTTCTTCACTTTCGGGTGGGGAGCCAATTTTTGCGTGGAGTAAAATTGCGTTGAAGAGTCATCAATAACGTTTGCCCACGGTGACTTGACACAAATATATTAATGGCAGTAATAAGGTGAAAAGATTTTTTGCATCTTTTGCAATTAAAATGGTCAAATATCGGAATTTTGGGTGGTTTTGTTTGGTGCGGGGCTACGGGCTTCGTATAATCGAATTAAAGATAGTTAGCGCTAGTGGCATAACCATTATGAGGATAACTAACATGCCAGCATACGAACTGTTTCTAAACCAAAAAGAACTGACCAAGCTTAATTTTTACCAGATGGTCATGGACTTGCCGCCGAACGAACGTACATGCTCGCGGTTTGCTGAACAGCAAGGGGTGAGTGTCACCACCATTTACCGTAATTGGCAAGCCATTACGACGGATTTGCATAAATTTATCCGCCCCAATGAGCAGCCACCCAAACTGTTGGAGGCGTGTAGTGAACCGCCCGAGCACGATATTCCCGCCGCACGTTATGCCGTTTACCTAATGCGCCAATCGTTAGTGGGGGACTTTATCCGGTCCGTGTTGACTCAGCCTCAGCGGTCACTGGAAGATATCGCGGCGGCTCACGGTTTGAGTGCGGGCACAGCCGTCCGCCGGTTGCGTCCGCTGAGAAACTTCCTGGCCCATTTTAACGTCAACCTAACGTACTCGCCCATCGGGATTGAGGGCTACGAACCGGTTGTACGCCTGACACTCAGCCAGTTAATCTGGCAAATGGGTCAGGATGGGGCCACGTTGTTCCCATACGCGGAGAAACAGGCGCAGATGGTGACCAAGCAGTTACAAGACGCACGGTTAGTGGTTAAAAACTGCCCCTTTTTGCGCACACAAAACATGGTCGCCATCGCAATGTTGCGCAATCAACAAGAGCACACCATGCCCGCATTTCAGCCACTACACAAGGTCGTCCAGCTCACTGGTTATAGTGGGGTGGTGGGAGCGCGTCCGGGGTTTGTGGTCCGCAACCCGCATGACACGGCCCTCATTCATCTAGAAACGCTGTTGGTGGGCAACTTCCATAGTGAGGCTGATACCGATCTGCAACGCTTCGTTCAGTACCACAATAAATGTCGTTCGGCCTGCTGGCATTTGGTTACCGGAATTACCCAGCAGGCACGCACCTTAGTGGGCTACAGTAGTTCGCATCGCAACAAGGTCCTGGTGGGCAACATGTTGGCCGTCACCGTAGCAATTGACCTGATTGGCCATAATATCCCAACCTTTGACCCCATTGCTCTCGGGGGAAAACGCCCGACGTCCGACTCGCTGGAGCGGATGCTGAAACAGCTTTTCGCGACCCTACCGCCGTCAATGGGGCACTTCCGCTCATTAGCCAACACCATGATAATTCGGTATATTCCGCTACTCACGAGCGTCATTAACCTCGGTGTCCCCACGGTGGGCATTGCCCTCGATCCCGAACAGGAGCAACAGGTGTATTCCGCCATGATTGAAATTGCCCGTAGCGTGCCCAGCGTGCAAATTGTTAATAATGAACAGGACGCCGATATTGTGGTGACAACGAGATTAAGCGCGGACCCACACTATTTCACCCTCGCTCCGCAGAGCCGTTCATCATGGTTAGCGTTGGAAAAAAGGGTCCACGATGCGGTAGTTAAAAAAAGTTCGCTAGCCAAGTGCCCCGAGATTGCATATACTGTTATCGAACGGGGTGAGTATAAACATGAGCAAAAAGACAAAACAGATGGAACAAGCAGTCATCATTGACATGGACGTCACGTTAATCGCGTCAGCAGAACGTCACGTCCAGGGTCTAGAAGGTGGCGAGGCCGTACTAAATGCCGTCCTGAACGCAACCAAGAACGGACTCAGCGGGTTGGACGAACTATTCCACGATGGTGGGATGGTCCGCGAAGACGTCCGGGCAATCGCCACCGGCTTTTTACGCGACGCAACGGATTTGGAGGGGACGGCCCTTGAGGATCGCGTTGACCAATTAGTTACCGCTGCCCTTAAGTACCTGCGTACGCACCAAAACGATTTTAAGAACATTTAATTTCTACGGCAAAGGGCCGGACCATAGCGGTCCGGCCCTTTATCGTTAGAGTCCAATCAATCAATTAGCAAGACGCTTCTCCGCCGCGTGTAGACCGACTTGAGCGAGTTCATGAGCCCGCCGGTTGCTGTGATCGTTGCGCCAGGTCGGAATAACAAGCTTAATTTGGTCGGCTAACTGCACAATGGCAGTCACCTCCGCAGCAAAGTGCTTGGCGTACTGCTTGTCGAGAGCATCAACCACGATTTGGCTGTCGGTGATGAGAGTGACCTGCTCGTCCTGCCAGCCCTGATTAATAACAGCCTCAAGCCCCAGTGCAGCAGCCCGAAACTCCGCCTGGTGGTTGGACATTACGGGCAGGGCCACGCTTTGTTCAACGGGCTCACCATGACCGACAATTAAAATACCGGCACCACTGGGGCCCGGGTTGCCTTTTGTGGCTGCGTCTGTGTACAATTTAAGCATTCAAAACTCCTTCAGGATGGAAAGTGATTCTTTGAAACATCAACTTGCATACCAGCCGGCACCCGTCGACTGCATTATCTTTTGGGGCCTCATTGTCTCTGGTTTTGGCCTGACCACCGTGGTACAACTAGAACTATTAGGGGTGTCACCCATCACGGTCACGATTGGCCTCATCACCTTTGCTTTTGCCGTTGTTCAACTACTGCGCTACCGCATCGTGGTCACCCCCACGAGCTTCAAACTGGGGCGCATGATGCCTGGCAACTCGATTACACTTAAACCGGAGGAGGTGACCATCCAGACCCGCGGGACGCACACGCTTACGCTCATCACGCAACGGTACGGCGAACTCACCATTTCTACGTGGCGCCGAGCTAGCACCGTGGCAACACAATTGCAACAATGGCTCAACCATAATAAATAAACCATCAAGTTGGAACGCAGTCAACTCACAGAGTGGAGGATTTTTTCTAGTGGAAGATATTGAAATTGCTCAGGAAAACGAAGCCAACAAAATCCAAACCATTACCGCCGTTGCGGGCGATATCGGTTTGGACCCAACCGATATTGAACAGTACGGTCCCTACAAAGCCAAAATTACCACCTCAGCGTTGGAACGACTCCGGCAACGTCCGCAGGGTAAACTAGTACTGGTGACAGCCATTAACCCTACACCAGCGGGCGAAGGGAAGTCGACCGTCGCCGTGGGTCTCGCCGACGCAATGCACCGCAAAGGTCAAAAGGCAGTGCTGGCGCTACGCGAACCTTCGTTAGGCCCCGTCATGGGAATGAAGGGTGGCGCTACTGGCGGGGGGTACGCACAAGTTGTACCCATGGCGGATATCAACCTGCACTTTACCGGCGACATGCACGCGCTCACCAGCGCAGTGAACACGCTGGCCGCGCTCATTGACAACCACCTACAGCAGGGCAACGCACTACATATCGATCCGCGGCGCATCCAGTGGAAGCGTGTCCTCGACATTAACGACCGGGCACTGCGCCACGTCACGGTTGGGCTGGGTGGCCCAACGTCCGGTGTGCCACGTGAAGATGGTTTCGACATTACGGTTGCCAGCGAACTCATGGCGGTGCTGTGTCTGGCCGAAGACCTTGGTGACCTCAAGGAACGGATTGCGCGGATTGTCATAGCTTACACATACGGCCGCGAGCCCGTGACCGTCGAGATGCTGGGCGTCACGGGGGCCATCACGATGTTGCTGAAAGACGCCATTAAGCCCAACCTCGTACAAACGCTCGAGCACACACCGGTCCTGATTCACGGGGGCCCCTTTGCCAATATCGCGCACGGTTGTAACTCCGTCGTTGCGACCCGTACCGCACTCGCGCTGGGGGACATCGCCATTACCGAAGCTGGTTTTGGTGCCGACCTGGGTGCGGAGAAGTTTCTGGACATCAAGGCTCCCGTACTGGGCAAGACGCCGGATGCGGCGGTCGTGGTCGCCACACTGCGGGCACTCAAGTATAACGGTGGGGTGGCGCTCAAGGACCTGCAGACGAGCAACCTGGATGCCATCCGCACCGGCTTTGCCAACCTGGAGCGGCACATTCACAACCTGCAGCGCTACGGTTTGCCGGTCGTGGTCGCCATCAACGCCTTTGCCACTGACGATCCCGCCGAAACCCAGTTGGTGCAGGACCTGTGCGCCGACCAGGGGGTCAAGGCCGTCCCGGCGACCGTCTGGGCCGATGGTGGCGCCGGTGGGGTGGAACTAGCTGAGGCGGTTACCGAAGCGCTCAGTGCCACCGAGCCATTCAAACCACTGTACCCCCAGGAGATGCCGGTGGAAGACAAGATTCAGACCGTCGTCCAGGGTATCTACGGCGGCCGGGACGTGGAGTACGCACGGAAGGCACAACTAGCACTCAAGACAATCAAAGCCAACGGGTGGGACCGCCTGCCAATTTGTATCGCCAAGACTCAATACTCATTTTCGGACGACCCGAAATTACTGGGGGCACCCACCGACTTTACCATCCACGTGAGCGATATCATCCCCAAGATTGGGGCGGGCTTCCTGGTCGTTATGACCGGCACGGTGCTCACAATGCCAGGCTTGCCGAAGCACCCAGCGGCAAACGACATTGATATTGACGCGCAGGGGCACATTACCGGCCTGTTCTAGCTCGACAAAGCTGGAGTCGTAACTGCGGGTCAATACGGAAGTATGCTACAATCATTAACAGCCAAAGTATCCCGGTCGGGTTCACCCAGTGGTGGGTTCACGGCCGGGACTTTTTATGTATTCAAGGGGGAAGTTAGATTGATTATTTACGCAATAATTGCCATCGCCATGATTGCCGTTGACCAACTCGTTAAAGCATGGGTAGTGGCGCACGTCGCTATTGGTGGCTACGCAGCGCTCATCCCCGGGGTGATCAGTATCACCCACATCAAAAACACCGGGGCAGCCTGGAGCATGTTTGAAGGCCAGCAATGGTTCTTCTACATCGTGACGGTCATCGCCCTGGCAGTGGTGGTGTGGTTGTGGCGTGATAGCAGCCACAAACCGCTGTACCGTACGGGGCTCACTTTGATTACCGCCGGTGCACTGGGCAACTTCATTGATCGGGTGCACCAACACTTTGTGACCGACATGTTTCAACTAGATTTCGTTAACTTTCCCATCTTCAACGTCGCGGACATGTGCCTCACTGTCGGCGTCATTCTAGTAGTGGTTTACGTTGTGCTGATTGACGGACGTGAGCAACGGGGGAGGGGTTAAGCAATGGATTTAACCATGACGGTCACCACTGAGCGCGGCCGAATTGATCGCGTCATCACGGACCATTTTGCTGACGTCACGCGGTCGCAGGCCGACAAGTGGCTCCACCTCGGCCTGGTGACAGTGAATGGGAAAACCGTAAAGGCCAGCTACAAAGTCGCGGAGGACGATCAGCTACTGATTGCCGCACCCGAGCCAACCGTGTTGAGCGCCCGGCCCCAGGATATTCCGTTGGACATCGTGTACGAAGACGACGATGTGCTTGTGGTGAACAAACCCCAGGGGATGGTGGTGCATCCCGCACCCGGTCACCCCGACGGTACGCTCGTTAACGGTTTGATGTACCACACGACGCTTTCGCCCATCAACGGCGTGCTGCGGCCGGGTATCGTCCACCGCATTGACAAGGACACTTCCGGCCTGCTGATGGTGGCCAAAACGGCGCTGGCCCACCAAGGGCTGGCCGCACAACTAAAGGACAAAACCACCACGCGTGAGTACCTAGCGATTGTCCACGGCAACATTAAGGAGGACACGGGGACGATTGACGCGCCGTTGGGCCGTGACCCCAAGGACCGCAAGAAACACGCTGTGGTTGCGGGGGGCCGGCACGCGGTGACCCACTTTGCCGTCGTTGAGCGTTTTGGCACGTACACGCTAGTGCGGTGCCGCCTGGAAACCGGCCGAACCCACCAAATTCGTGTCCACATGGCCTACATCAAACACCCGGTTGCGGGCGATCCGCTATACGGTCCCAAGCATACGTTACCGGGGAATGGCCAGTACCTCCATGCAGCTACGTTGGGCTTTACCCACCCAGTCACGGGTAAACGCCTGGAATTCGCGGCACCCTTGCCGGACTACTTTGAAGCGATGTTGGTACGATTACGCCGCGGGGACTTCAATTGAGCGTTTCAGACAATAATGTCCCGTTTTAATGTCCCGTTTTTCGTTAAATATGGACTTTAGTGGCGGTTCTGGCCGGTGGGAGTGCTGTAGGGTACTG
>NZ_BCVS01000093.1:0-9746 GCF_001591865.1 Lacticaseibacillus pantheris DSM 15945 = JCM 12539 = NBRC 106106 | reverse complement strand
TTTTGTACTGTAAGAGTATCGCCTGAGCGTGGAGGCATTCTCTCCCCCAGGTTGGGAGGGACCCCGTTTTAGCCATTTTGACTATCCTTACTTTAACGGCGTTTTCCCGCGCGCCCCGAACTCCGAACCAAATTGGTCTATGCAAACCCCAACCACTTGCATCGGCAATTTATCAAGCTGTGGTCACGCAAACAAGTCCATCCATTCCCACTAATTTCCGACAGACCGTTTGTTCTTGAATTCTTTTTTGTAATTACCACCAACTAAGCTTCATGTTCAAGAAAATGAGAACCTTTCTCATCACCGCCACAGTGCAACAAACCGCGTGATTAGGCGTTTTCATCGTGGTTTGCAAAACTCGCCCCATTTGACAAATAATGATATTACTAGCAGTATTATTTATGATTGCCGCATTATATTGCTTATTTTTGGCGTAATGCGGTTTTGTTGCATATTGTAGAAGTACATTAAAGGGAGGCTACGCGTTTGGAAAAGGTCAAGGTTGAACACCTCACCAAGATTTTTGGTGGCCATAACAAACAGGTACGGTCCATGATTGAGGCCGGTAAGAGTAAGGCGGAGATTTTGAAGGCAACCGGTTCGACCGTTGGGGTGAGCGACATCAGCTTCAACGTTCAATCGGGTGAAATCTTTGTCATTATGGGGTTATCTGGTTCCGGAAAATCAACGCTGATTCGTATGATTAACCGGTTAATTGAACCCACTTCAGGACGAATTACGATTGACGGCGAGGACTTAACGCAACTGGACAAGAAGCAGTTGCGCGAGGTGCGGCGGCACAAAATGAGCATGGTGTTCCAGCAGTTCGCATTGTTTCCGCAGCGGACGATTTTGGATAACGCTGCGTACGGTTTGGAAATTCAGGGTGTGGGCAAGGATGAACGGTACGCCAAGGCGAATAAGGCGCTCGACCGCGTCGGCCTGAACGGTTACGCGGATCAGTATCCCGACCAGTTGTCTGGTGGGATGCAGCAGCGGGTTGGCCTGGCGCGTGCGCTGGCGAACGACGCCGACATTCTATTGATGGACGAAGCCTTTTCTGCTTTGGACCCGTTGAACCGCAAAGACATGCAGGATGAGTTGCTGGAACTGCAAGCTGACCTGCACAAGACGATTATTTTCATTAGCCACGATTTGAACGAAGCCCTGCGGATTGGTAACCGCATCATGATTATGCGCGACGGTCAATTGGTACAAATCGGGACGCCCGAAGAAATTCTGACTGCCCCAGCCAATGACTACGTTGAGCGCTTTATTGAGGACGTGGACCGCACCAAAGTGATTACGGTTGGTAGCGTCATGATTCGTCCGTACACGGTGAACATTGAGACTGACGGTCCGCGTTTGGCGCTACGCCGGATGCGTGCCAACGAAGTGTCGACGTTGTTCGTTACGAACAATCAGCGTGAACTGGTGGGCTTCATTGAAGCTCGCGATACCATCAAGCTGATTGCGGACGACAAGGATCGGTCCGTACGTAGCATCCGTACCATTGTTAACCCGGATGTCCAGACGACCACTGCCGAAACACCGTTGAACGATATTATCGATGAAATTTCTTCGATTTCGGCTCCATTAGGTGTGCTGGACGATAAGAAGCGGTTAATCGGCGTCGTGATTCGTGGTGCGGTTCTGGCTGCGATTGCGGGCGACTAATGGGGGTGACTAAATGATGAATTTAATTGGTACAAGTATTCCCCAGTTACCGTTAGCTAACTGGGTTGATAGTTTAGTGGACTGGTTGACGCAGTTCACCGGTTTCTTCAACGTCATTATTAACTTTGTCGCGGGTATTAACGGGGGCTTCCAGTGGTTCTTCGACCTGCTGCCGCAATGGCTGTTTATTGTGTTGGTGATGGCATGGACGTGGTATCTGAGCCGTAAAGCGCCACGGTACTGGCTCTTGGTACTGGAATTACTCGGCTTGGGCTTAATCTGGAACCTGGACTATTGGCAGGACATGACGCGGACGCTGTCCCTGGTCCTGACCTCCAGCGTCATTGCGCTGGTGATTGGTATTCCGCTAGGGATCCTGATGGCCAAAAGTAACGTGGCCCAGACAATCATTCAGCCCATCCTGGACTTTATGCAGACGATGCCTGCCTTTGTTTACCTGATTCCTGCCGTCGCTTTCTTCGGCATTGGGACGGTGCCCGGCGTGATTTCATCCCTGATTTTCGCCATGCCGCCAGTCGTGCGGATGACCAACCTGGGGATTCGGCAGGTACCGACCGACCTGATTGAGGCGGCCGACTCATACGGCTCCACGAGCTGGCAAAAGTTGTTCAAGGTACAGCTACCGTTGGCACGCAAAACCATCATGTCTGGTGTCAACCAGACGCTGATGCTGGCGCTATCCATGGTTGTGACTGCCTCCATGATTGGGGCGATGGGCTTGGGGACTGACGTCTACTTTGCCGTTGGCCGTAACGAGGCCGGTGCTGGTTTCACGGCCGGGCTCGCCGTGGTCATTATCGCCATTATTTTGGACCGGATTACGCAGCTTGTGAACAAGCCGGAACATTAGCGAGGGGGGACCAACTGTGCATTTGAAACAACGTAAATGGTGGTGGGCGCTTGCGGCTTTAACCGTCATGTTGGTGCCTGTACTGGCAGGTTGCAGCACGCAACTGGCTGAATACAAGCCCAACGAAGCGGTCGGGCCCCAGGTGGACTACACGATTACCGGGATTGACGCCGGTGCTGGGGAGATGGCAACCACGCAGAAGGCCATCAAGCGGTACGACCTCAATAAGTGGCAGTTACAGACCAGTTCTTCATCCGCGATGACCAGCACGCTGGGCAAAGCGATTAAGAACCGGCAGCCAATCGTGGTGACCGGATGGCAGCCACACTGGATGTTCACTAAGTACAAATTGAAGTTCCTGAAGGATCCCAAGGGCGTGTACGGCAAAGCTGAAAATATTCACACCGTCGTGCGCAAGGGCTTGAAGCACGATAAACCGGAAGCATACACCGTGCTGGACCGGTTCCACTGGACGAAGGAAGAGATGTCCACGGTCATGCTGGCGGTCAATAAGGGCGCCGATCCTAAGCAAGCGGCCAATAAGTGGATTAAGGCTCACCAGCAGCAGGTGAACCAGTGGACGGCCGGCGTGAAGCACGTTAACGGGGATGCCATCAAGCTAACCTACGTGGCGTGGGACTCAGAAATTGCGTCCACGAACGTTGTCGCTGAGGTGCTCCGGAGTGTGGGTTACAAGGTCACCCTGCAGTCGATGGAAATGCAGCCAATGTGGGCTTCCATTGCCACAAAGGCGGCGGACGCACAGGTTTGTGCCTGGTTGCCGAACACCAGCGGCGTGTACTACAAGAAGTATCAGGGTCAGTTCGTCGATTTGGGTGTGAACCTCCGTGGGGCCAAAGTGGGCCTGGCGGTGCCGACGTACATGACCAAAGTGAACTCGATTGAGGATCTGAATAAGAAGTAATTCGCAAAATAACGGGCTTAACCGCGCCAATCAGGTGACGGTTAGGCCCGTTTGCGTATCCTTAACGTCTTTGTCTCTGTTATAATTCACAATAGATGGTCGTTCGGATGATGAGCGACGCAAAGGAGCAGTATGCAAATGGAACATTATTACACCAACAACCCCAATCTGGCTCACGATGAGGTGTCATTCACCTTCCCGCTGGCGGGTCACGACGTGCGGTTGACCACGGACAGTGGTGTCTTTTCGCGCCACACCGTTGATTATGGGAGCCGGGTTTTGATTGACACGGTTGCCCAGCGGACGGATTTAGCTGCCGGCGATGTGGCCGATATTGGCTGCGGGTACGGACCAATCGGGATTGCGCTCGCGCTACACCTGCCAGAGCGGCACGTGGTGATGAGCGACGTGAACGAGCGGGCCTTGGCGCTGGCAAAGCGTAATGCGGCGACCAATGGCGTTGAGGACCGCACGGATATTATTGAGTCGAGCGCCTTTGACGCCATTTCCCGCACCGATTTTGGTGTGGTGGTGACGAATCCACCGGTCCGGGCCGGCAAAGACGTGGTGAATGCCATCCTGACCGGTGCGTACGCGCACTTACGGGCTGGCGGCGAGATCTTTGTGGTCCTGCAGAAAAAGCAGGGGGCACCGAGCGCCAAGAAGCTGTTACAGGCCACCTTTGGTAACTGTGACGTTCCGCGCAAGGATAAGGGTTATTACATTTTGCACAGCATCAAGGGCTAGGAGGATTCTGGATGACAGCCACACACGAAGAAATTGAGGGCTTCATGAAGGTTGCGCTGGACGAAGCAGCCAAAGCGGAGGCGATTGGCGAGGTGCCCATCGGTGCCGTTGTGGTGTATAACGGCCAGGTGATTGGTCGCGGGCACAACATGCGTGAGCACACCCAGGACGGGACGCATCACGCCGAGATGATGGCCATCCGCGAGGCGTGCATGGTGCGGCATTCGTGGCGGCTAGAGGACTGCGACTTGTACGTGACGTTGGAGCCGTGCCCGATGTGTGCGGGGGCGATGATTAACAGTCGCGTGCGGATTTGTTACTGGGGGGCGCCGGATCCCAAAGCGGGGGCGGCGGGAACGCTGGTCAACCTCCTGACTGACAGCCGGTTTAACCACCAGGTGGGTTCGGTCGGCGGCATCTTCCAGGCGGAATCTAGCGCCATGCTTACGCGGTTCTTCCGCGGCATCCGCGCTAAACAAAAGGCCGCCAAGGCGTCGGGGAACTAAACGACCGGCACATTGTGGTGCGCTGGTTCCGACAGATGGGGGTTAATCCGACCGGCACATTGAGCGGGGATGGTTCCGGCAGGCGGGGGTTAATCCGTGGCCGAAGCTGTGAGCCTCACGCTCTCGCCCTGGCGGGCTACCGCGAATTGGCTAGCTCGAGCAAAAACCGCTCGATCTATCCAATTTGATTCTGTACGTCGCTATCGCTCCTACAGAACTACGGGCATACAGCCGCCACGCATTAACCCCCGCCTGCCTCCACCATCCCCACTCAATGGGCCTATGTTGTGGTTGCCCCGGTGGTGCCCAGATTCAGGTCGACGGTGTGGTGCAGTGTACCGAGGCATTGGAGTGTGCAGTTTCTGACAGAGAGATTGGGTTTGTAACCCGGCTGCGTATGTGTGCATTTCCGTATGCGAGGAATACCTAAACAATGGTCTGTTGGCTTGTTGCCGCATAGTTTTCCCAAGATAAAAAATCCATGGTATGTGAATTGCTCAGTGCCCTCGGGCGAGTTGCACGTGTTTGACTATTGGGCTGATCCAACGAAGCGAGCACTCTGGAGTCCGAGTTGAGGTATTCCAATTGATTTGTGACTATGCCCGCTAGCAGCGTAAATGTTTTCGAACTCAGGCGTTGTATTGTGCCGCAGATGAATTTTTCACTTCAAACACCAACCCAATTGTGCCTGCAAATTAGGTCCATTGAGACAGGGTGGCAGAGGCGGGTGGGGCTTCATCCGTGGCGGCTGCATACCCGAAGTTCCGTTCGAGCGAAGCGAGTTACGGAATCAAATATTTGAAATCGAGTGGGTTCCTCGAGTTCAAATATTCGCGGGAGGCCGGAACGGCCGGAGCGTGAGGTTCGTAGCTTCGGCCACAGGTGAAGCCCCACCTGCCGGAGCCGCCCTGTCTCAATGGACCGGTCGTTAGCATGAGGCTCGTAGCCGGTCACGGCCACCCGCACCTACCGCAGCCGCACCATCACCCCAGACCGGTCGGACAACAAACCACCACTAAGGGCTGGTCAAACCCAGGTGGACTGTGTATAATATGGAGTGCCGAAAGGCCTGAAGGCAATGGCGGCCTTCCGAATCGTGTCAGGTCCGGAAGGAAGCAGCACTAAGGTTGGTTCACCATGTGCCTTTTGTTATTGAGATATTGAGCGGGGGTCGGACATTGTTCCGACCCCTTTTACATACGCCGGGCAATCCCCGCACATTATGTTAAAATTGAAGTTAGTAAAAATTCGGAGAGGATGACCGCACGTGAGTTACCAAGCATTGTACCGGGTATGGCGCCCCCAAACCTTTGCCCAGGTGGTCGGCCAGGAGGCCATTACCCAGACCCTCAAAAACGCGGTGGCTACCGGTCAAACCAGTCATGCGTACCTATTCACCGGGCCACGCGGAACCGGTAAGACCAGTGTGGCCAAAATTTTGGCCAAGGCACTGAACTGTTTGAACGTGCAGGATGGCGAACCCGACAACACCTGCGTCATTTGCCAGGCGATTAATAATGGCAGCCAGCCCGACGTCATCGAAATTGATGCCGCCAGCAACAACGGCGTCGATGAAATCCGTGATATTCGGGATAAGGCTAAGTACGCCCCCACCGAGGCTCGCGTTAAGGTCTACATCATCGACGAAGTGCACATGCTGTCCACCGGTGCCTTCAACGCGTTGTTGAAGACTCTGGAAGAGCCACCGGCACACGTGGTGTTCATTTTGGCCACCACGGAACCGAATAAAATTCCGGCTACCATTATCTCCCGAACGCAGCGGTTTGACTTTCGTCGGATTACCATGAAGGACATCGAGGGGCACCTCGGCGACATTCTCGACGATAAGCAGATTACGTACGACCAGGAGGCGCTCGCAGTCATTGCGCGGGCGGCCGAGGGTGGGATGCGTGATGCGCTCTCGATTTTGGATCAGGTGCTCAACTTTAGCGATAATCACGTCAGCTTGGAAGCCGCGCAGGACGTCACCGGGGCGGTCACCGAACAGGAGTTGGGTCAGTACTTAGCCGATGTGCACAAAGGTGATGTGGCAGCCGGCCTGGCGGTGGTCCGCGATGTGCTCGCGGCAGGCAAGGACCCCGCGCGCTTGATCGATGACTTAATCGCGTACGCGCGCGACCTGCTCGTTTACCAGTCCGCACCCACTTTGGTCGACTCGGGCGAAATCGCGTTGGCCGGGGACGAGTTCAAGTCACTGGCCCAGGAGCTGGAAGCACCGTGGCTCTTTCACGTGGTGAACACGTTGAACCGGACGCAGCAGCAACTGCGGTTGACGAACCAACCAGAGCTGTACTTGCAGGTAGCCACAGTCCAGCTCACGCAACCGGCCAGTGCCGCGGATGATAGCAGTAACGAGGACGCAGCAGTTGTGAATAGCGCACCGGATGGCGGCGCGGCGGCCACGGCGGAGGTCAACGAACTACGCGATGAAGTGGCGCAGCTCACCAAGACGGTGCGGCAACTGTCGACCGCTGGAGCAGGGCGGGCCACTCCCGCCAAGAGTAAGGCGGCTCCAGCAACGGGTCACGGACGTAAACGCACAGAGGTCAATACGCACGCAATCTACCCAATTTTGGGCAAGGCGACCAAGGATGACCTGCTGGCTTTGCGGAACGTCTGGCCGGACGTGCTGAATAAGCTGACGGACCGCCGCAAAGCGATGATGAACATCAGCGAACCGGTGGCGGCGAGCCCTGACGGCGTTATCATCAGCTTTGATTACGACATCATGGTGGAGCGCGTCCAGAACGACGAGGTTTTGCTCAAAGAGGTGGGGGCGTCCCTGCAGCAGTTCCTACACCATGACGAGCAGGTTGTACTGATTGAGAAAGCTCAGTGGCCAGTGGTCCGGCAGCGCTTCATCAAGGAAGTCGGTTTCCAGAAGCAACAGGCCAGCGCGGCCGCCGGTGAGAGCGGTACTGAATCTGCCGCCGAACCCGCTAACGAGGAGGCGGCCCAGACCGATAATCAGGCGGCGGACAACAAGGCCGTGGACACGTTGACGGATATGTTCGGCGATGGTAACGTGACGGTCAAAGAGGACTAGCGAATGCCGGTCGTCGCTGCTGTGCCGGACCAACTTTGTGGTAATTCATTAAGATAGGCGGAAACATTAAGTATTGAATGGGCGTTAGCGTTACATTGATAAGCAAAGCTGAAAATGACAAACGAAATGGAGAATGAGTAATGGCAAATATGGGACGTATGGGTAACATGGGCAACATGCAGGGCATGATGAAGCAGATGCAGAAGCTGCAAAAGGAAATGGCCAGCACGCAGGACGAAATTAACACGACCACCTTTACGGGCAAGAGTGCCCAGGATTTGGTCACGGTCGATTTTACCGGTGACCGTAAGATGACGGCGCTCAATGTTAACCCGGAGGCCATTGACCCGGATGACCCTGACATGCTGTCTGACCTGGTCATGGAGGCGGTCAACGACGCTTTGGGCCAGATTGACCAGACGACGCAGTCCAAGATGGGCAAGTACACCCAGGGGCTGCCATTCTAAATCGACGTTAAGGTTAGGTAGAGATTATGCAATATCCAGATCCAATTGCCAAGCTAATTGACAGTTACATGAAGCTTCCCGGGGTCGGCGAGAAGACGGCCACCCGGTTGGCTTTTTATACCATTGATATGGACAAAAACGACGTGCACACCTTTGCTTCGTCGTTAGTGAACGCAAAGGAGCAGCTCCACTACTGTTCAATTTGTGGCAACATTACTGACGTTGACCCATGCGTAATTTGCACGGACAAGTCACGTGACCGCAGCACCATCCTGGTGGTGGAACAGGTCAAAGACGTGATGAGCATTGACCGGATGAACGAATATCACGGTCTGTACCACGTCTTGCATGGGGTGTTGTCGCCGATTGAGGGCCTAGGTCCCGACGACATTAACATCACCAGCTTGATTCGGCGTTTGCAGAACAACGACGAGGTCAACGAGGTGATTGTGGCCACCAACGCGACGCCCGAGGGTGAGGCGACGGCCTCGTACTTGGCCCGGTTGATTAAGCCGGCTGGGATAAAGGTCACACGCCTGGCGCACGGGCTCGCCGTGGGTAGCGACATTGAGTATGCTGACCAGATGACGTTGATGAAGGCCGTTGAGGGCCGGACCGAATTGTAGGGGTAGCGTGATGTTTGGACGTAAGAAGACGAGTGCAAAGCTGGACCGGGACGCGGAGCTGTTGGAGTTGATTTACGCGGTGCGGGACCAGAACGCGCGGGCACACAAGATTCTGAATAATTCGACTGAGGGTGCCATGGACCTCCGGCAGCAGGCGCAGGTGGAGCTGCAGGAGGGGCTGTTCGACTTCTTACACCGCCAAGCCCGGTTACGGCGGGTGTCGGGTAAGCAGGTCGAAGACTTCTCGGTGCGTTACAACCTGGAACGTAAACAGTTGCATTAAGCAGCTTTGTGGGCAGACTTTGAGGTCTGCTTTTTGTTTTCTAGCGACCGGTTTGGGCTGGTGGTGTGGCTCCGGTGGCGCTCGGATCCACGGTTTTGTCGGCTGGCGTGGCTCCGGTGGTGGGCGGTTGGCCGTGACCGGCTACGAGCCTCACGCTCACGCCCGTTCCGGGCTACCGCGAATTGGCTAGCCCGAGAAAACCACTCGGTCTACCCAATTTGATTCCGTAATTCGCTGCGCTCATAACGGAACTACGGGCCTGCAGCCGTCACGGCCAACCGCCCACCACCTCCGCCACACCAGCCGACCAAACCTAGTTGGTGGAGATCCGCTACCGTCTGTACAACTACTGTTGAGGTTAAATTGGGGCTGTGGTACGAGACATACGCATAATAATCTGGTTGCGTTAGTGTTTAAGTTTCTAGTCCTTTTGGTGTTAGGCCCATCGAGGGAACGGGTGCCGGGGGAGTTGGTTGGGGGACGGAGCCGACTGGGACTGGAACGGTGACCGCTGCAAAGGGCATGCCGCCGTAGGAGCCGGAGGCGACGTACGGCGCGACGAACTTAGAGACTGACT
>NZ_BCVS01000092.1:0-9865 GCF_001591865.1 Lacticaseibacillus pantheris DSM 15945 = JCM 12539 = NBRC 106106 | reverse complement strand
TAGCAATTACGGCGCAGGGCACGTAAGCCGCAACCCCAAACCCCGCCCGCGGGTTCTAACCACGAAAGTCGCAACTCACCGGGCTGGCCGACGCTGCCGCAACCCCAAACTACTGAAGAAAGTTGCCCTACAGAACGTGCAATAATAGGGAAAAGTGCTATCATTTGTGTTTCAAGAAAGGACGGAGAACATGTTTGAGAATGAACCGATTATGACGGCCATCATCACGCCTTTTACCGATGACGACCACATCGATTTCGACGCCTTGGACAAGTTGGTCGACCGGTTGATCAGTGAGCACACCAATGGATTTGTGGTTGGTGCAACAACCGGCGAGGCACCAACTTTGACCCACGACGAGAAAATCGCGTTGTTTGAACACTTTACGCAGTACGTTGCCGGTCGCGCCAGCATCATCGCTAACGTTGGTACCAACAACACCGCCGCTTCAGCGGACTTTGCCCGCGAGGTGAGCGCCATTAAGGGTGTCGACGCCGTGCTGGCCGTGAACCCGTTTTACAACAAGCCGAGCCAAGCGGGGATGGTTGCACACTTCCAGGCCATCGCCGACGCATCGGCCGTACCCGTGATTATCTACAACATCCCCGGTCGTACGGTGGTAAAACTCGATAACGATACGCTCGTACAACTGGCGCAGTACCCCAACATTGGTGGTGTGAAGCAGTGTACCACCATCGAGGACCTAGAGTACCTAGTCGAACACACACCGGCCGACTTTGCCGTTTATACCGGTGAGGATGGCCAGACCCTCGGGGCCATCCAAAGTGGCGCGCGCGGCGTCATCTCCGTGGCATCCCACCTCTATGGCGAGCGGATGCACCAGATGATTACCGACTACCAGTCCGGCAAGACGGACGTTGCCCAGGAGACCATGTCCTGGCTGGCACCGCGAATGGACGCGTTGTTTGCCTACCCATCCCCAGAACCGGTCAAGATGATGCTGGCACGCCGCGGCGAGATTAAGAATAACCTCCGCCTGCCAATGATTCCGCTGAATGAGGCCGAGACGCAACACGTACTATCAGTATTGGAGGGTTAATCACTTATGACAACAGTATTTGTATCCGGTGCTTCCGGTAAGATGGGCCGCAAGGTTGTGCACATGTTGCAGGCAACCGACGATTTACGGGTGGTCGGCGGCTTGGACCGTGCGGCTAGCGACGCGGAGGACTTCCCCATCTTTGGTGATACCGCCGACATTAACGTCACGGCGGACGTGTGGGTGGACTTTACCATCCCCACGGCGGCGCGTAAGAACGCCGAGTATTCCTTGGCCCACGGGTTCGATACCATTATCGGGACCAGCGGCATGAGTAACGACGACTTTGCGGCTTTGGGTAAAATTGCCGCTGACAACGGGCGTAAAGTGATGATTGTACCGAACTTTGGTATTTCTGCCGTACTGATGATGCAGTTCGCGGCCAAAGCAGCTAAGTACATGCCCGATGCTGAAGTGGTCGAAATTCACCACAGCGATAAGATTGATGCCCCGTCCGGTACTGCCCGCGCCACGGCTCAGGCAATCAGCAAGGCGCGTCAGGCCAAGCCGGTGGCGCCTAAGCAGACGGACGCACCGGCACGTGGTGAATGGATTGACGACGTGCCCGTGCACGCGCTGCGCCTACCGGGTTACGTGGCGCAGGAAGAAGTCATCTTTGGCGCTGAGGGCGAAAGCCTGAGCATCAGCCAGATTTCGTACGACCGCTCGTCCTTCATGGCGGGCATTCGGCTGGCTATCCGTAACGTTGCGGACCTGCCAGACGCTTTGACGGTCGGCCTGGATTCGTTGCTATAACCACTGTGAGATTGGGAAAGAAGAGTAATTGTTATGCCAGAACTCAAGTCTAGTCTTGCGGGATTAGGTAACCGTGCGTTAGGTACGGTCCCGCCATCAGCCATTCGTGCGGTTGATAACAAGATTTCTACCATCCCGGGGATCATCAAACTGACCCTGGGCGAACCGGACTTTGCGGTTCCGGAACACATTAAGGCGGCTACCGAAGCCGCGATTGACGCCGATTGGTCGCATTACGCACCATCGTTTGGTTACCTCGAACTGCGCCAGCAAATTAGTCAGTACTTAGCCGACCGGTTTGACGCGCACTACCAGGCGGACGGTGAGGTCGTGGTGACCGTGGGGGCTACGGAGTCCATCTTCGCCGCCATTAACGGGCTGTTTAACCCGGGCGACACCATCATCATCCCGACACCAGAATTCCCGCTGTACGAGAACGTTGCGCACATTTGTGGGCTGAACGTGGTCACGGTCAGTACCGCACCGGAGTTTATTTTGACCCCGGAACGGTTACAGGCCACCTTGGCTGCCCATCCGGAGGCCAAAGCAATTGTGCTGAACTACCCGAATAACCCCACGGGCGCAACGTACACCCACGAGCAGGTCCGCGCGGTTGCGCAAATTCTGTCGTCGACGGACCTCGTCGTGTTGTCCGACGAAATATACGCGGAGATTGCGTACGAGGAGGATCACCTCAGTATGGGCCACCTGCTACCAGAGCAGACCATATTGATTAGTGGTTTTTCCAAATCGCACGCGATGACGGGTTACCGTGTGGGGTACGTGGCTGGACCAGCAGCTCTCATCAAGTTGGTTGGTAAGATGCACCAGTTCTTGGTGACGACGGCGGCCAGCCCGATGATGAAGGCGGGTGAAGAAGCCATGCGTAACGGCCGGGAAGATGGTCCACGGATGCGGGATATTTACCGCCAGCGCCGCGACCTGATTATGGCCGCGTTGAGCAAGGTGGGCTTTACCGCACCTAAGCCGGCCGGCGCGTTTTACGTTTTTGCTAAGATACCTGACACGATGATACAGGATGATGTACAATTCGTGTACGATTTGGCCGAGAAAGCCAAAGTCGGTGTGGTACCCGGGTCTGTCTTTGGCCCCGGCGGTGAAGGTTACATTCGTTTGTCGTACGCGGCATCAACGGAGAATCTGGAAGAGGCCGGCCGACGCATTCAAGCGTACGCAGCTGATTTAGTCGATTAATTACGTCAAATGGGAGAATGATCATGACAGAAAAGCAGTATGTAGTCGCAATTTTGGGTGCAACGGGGGCCGTGGGTACCCGCATGATTCAGCAATTGGAACAGTCAACGATTCCGGTCAAGGAAGTCCATCTGCTGGCTTCGTCCCGTTCCGCGGGGAAGACACTCTACTTTAAGGGTGAACCCGTCACGGTCGAGGAAGCCCGTCCGGAATCCTTTGATGGCGTAGACCTTGTGCTGTCATCAGCTGGTGGCTCGGTTTCCGCCAAGCTTTTGCCAGAAGCCGTGAAGCGTGGGGCGGTCTGTGTCGACAACACGTCGTACTTCCGGATGAACGATAACGTGCCGTTGGTTGTGCCTGAAGTCAACGAGGACGCCCTGGCGGACCACAACGGTATTATTGCTAACCCCAACTGCTCAACCATTCAGATGATGGTCGCCCTGGAGCCAGTGCGCCAGCAGTTTGGCCTGAAGCGGATTATCGTGTCGACCTACCAGGCCGCTGGTGGGGCCGGGCAGTCTGCTATTAACGAGCTCAAGCGCGAAGCCAAGGAATACTTGGACGGCGAAGAGATGCAGGCAGAGATTCTGCCGGTTAAGGGCGAAAAGAAGCACTACCCACTGGCCTTTAACTTGTTGCCACAGATTGATGTCTTCGAGGATGATGGCTACACTCACGAAGAGTGGAAGATGATTCACGAAACCAAGAAGATCATGCTGGGCGACAAGAACTCACCGGACATCAAGGTCACTGCTACCTGTGTGCGGGTGCCAGTGCCGATTGGTCATGGTGAGTCCGTATGGTTTGAAGTCGAAGACGGCAACACGCCAACCCCTGACGAGTTGCGTACAGCCATGACCGGGTTCCCCGGGCTGGTTGTGCAGGATGATCCGGCTAGCCAGCTGTATCCACAGCCACAGACGGCTGAGGGTAGCCGGGACACCTTTGTGGGTCGGATTCGTCCGGACCTTGAGACTAAGGGTGCGTACAACTGCTGGGTCGTTTCCGACAACCTGTTGAAGGGTGCCGCTTGGAACGCCGTACAGATTGCGGAATGCCTGGTGCAGCGCGACCTCGTGCGCGTGCCTGCTGGCAGTGCTGCTAAGTTTAACTAAATGCGTGGTTAAGGGAATCGTGGCAACTGGCTACGGTTCCCTTTGCGTTTTATAGAGGCATGCAAAGTTGAAGGGGGATTGATTAATAGTGCGACTACTACTAACTGGTGATAGCCTGTTAGCTCGGAGGGAGGACGCCCACGGACCATTGATTAACAAGGCACTCCTTAATCGTCGTCCGTCTATAAAGATTGACAATACGGCCATTGGGGGCGACCAGACGCCTGATTTACTACGGCGGGCGCACAATGATGTGGTGATCCGACCGCATGCAGACTGGGTCTTCATACTAATCGGTACGAATGATGCGGCGGCGCATAAGCTGGTGCCGTTACCCGAATTTACCGCCAACGTACAACAAATTATGGATCAAGTGGGCACGGTGTATGCTGGTGCCCGTGTAGTCATGATTACCCCACCGCCGGTTGACGAGCGGCGGCAGCGCACCCGCAGTAACGCGCGGATTCGCGAGTACGGGCGCGCAATCCAGCAGGTTGCCAGGCAGCACGGGGCTCGGGTGCTGGATTTGTACCAGTTGTTCATGCGCGAACCAAACTTGGCCGCCGTTGTGGATGGCAGTCTGCACGACGGGCTCCACTTTGGTAAGTATGGTTACGGTATTTTGGCGGACGCCATGCTGGAGATGGTTGATGGTGCGGTAGACAAATAAGCGCGAATGCACAAATTTCGCCTCATTGTTAGCGCTTACACAAATGTGAGTTATAATGATCTTGTAACCGGGTGAACTATTTTAATCACGCCGGTGCTGTTTGTTGGGCTGGCATTGAGTTATGGGTTATGAGAGCTGGTGTGCGTTATGATGGAAAAGTTAGCTGCTGTAGCATTGATTGCATTATCCGTTTGGCAGTTCTGGCAATTTCGCCATGCACTTAAGGCGGTGCGGACGAGCGGCGGCCAGTCGACGAGCCCATTCTTGGGCTTTGGCTTCTGGTACGGTTTGTTCTTTGGCATCATTCTGTTAATTATGGCGTTGGGGATGTTGACGGGACAGGTGTAGAGAGCGGAGCAGGCCGTTTAGAAGGCAGAGCATAAGCAACTATAACCAAAAGGCCCGGGTTTGGCCTTTTGGTTATAGTTGCTTATGCGGCGTCTTCTGGCCTGCGCAGCTCGTTTCCATACGCACGACTAACGAGGGGGCAGTGTAGCGTTCCCACGTTAAGTTGGGAAAGTTCGCACTTGGATTCTTGTTCGGGTTTGCTTATACGTCGCTTTCTGGCCTGCGCAGCTCGTTTCCATACGCACGACTAACGCGGGGGCAGTGCAGCGTTCCCATGTTGGGTTGGGGAAAGTTCGCACTTGGCCTTGTGGTGGTAGTGCTGTGGCATTCCCCCAACTATGCTGGGGTAGTTCGCTCTTGCCCCTTTGCTTAGCGTTCCATATGCGTTATTTCCACGATATCAAGAGACCAATCCTAAAATATGCATCCCCCAGCATAGCGTCAGGCGTGTTTGGGCAAAGCGGTTGGTTTGTTGAAGCTTACGGTCAGACTATATGCTTTTGGTGACCGACCCGTTATAATAAGCGGGTGGTCAGGGTAATGCTTGCATAGTTCGATGCCGTCCACAAGGTATTATGGCGACCTACTTTGACTGCAAAAGTCATGTTTGAGTAGTTATTGAACTGGCTCATGCCAGGCAGCCGCGGGTTTGGTTAACCTGCAGGCGCCGGCAATGAGGTAAGCAGCATACATATATGGCTCGCTACGCCGTCGTGCACGGTGTACACAAATGGCCCCCGCATTCCTTTGGCGCGGGGGCCATTTGTGTACCATCAAGACTAGGCGTTGCGGTGGGGCCGCTGATCCAGCCGCCAGAACGCAAAGAGTGTGCCGCAGTAGACGACTAGTAGTACGAGCCAGTAAATAAAGTTCATGCTCCCAACGGCGACGGTGAGTACCATCTGGCAGACAAAGAAGATGAGCCACAGAATACCGATTACCAGGAGCGCCTTTTGCCGCAGGGCCCGTTCAGGCATTAGCGCGCTACCAAGCGGGAAAACCACGATGTATAGTAGCGCCAATGAACCAATGATGGAGATACCAAAGGAGTTGGTGTGGGTGAGCCACAAGCCCACGAGTGCTAATGTACTGTAAATGGCAGCGTTATAAACAAATCCGAGGCGTAACAAATTAATCAACCTTTCTTGAGCCGAACCGTCCGTGTCCGGGGTTACTAATGACCATTATATCAAAGTCGGTGGGGTCCGCCGTGATGTTAATGGTCTTCATGGTGCGGTCGTTGCTCGGACCACCAAATGCCAACAATACCGGCAGCATAAAGGACACCCGTGATGACCCACGCAAAGATGCCGTTAGAAGCGATGTAATGGTGCCCCACAGTGTTGAGGACTAGGTACACCAGGTAGAATGGGGCCATACGCCCGAGAACGGCGCCCCGTACGTCTTTGTCTGGCACCAACGCGTTACCAACTGGAACGAGCAGGATGAGCAGCATACCCAGTAGCGGGATCACGCCAATCCAGAAGCCCCACGTGTACTGACCGAACTTTGCGGTGATGGGACCTAACCAACTGAGAAAGATGATGAACGCGGTAAAGGTGAGTGCGCTGTAAATAAAGTTGCGATTATGCATTTTGATTGTCCTTTGTCCGGTTGACGGTTACGGGACCCTGCGTACAGCATCGTGAATGCTAGTTAATGCCGAGTCGCTTGGCGAGAGATTTCAGGAAGGCGTCCGCATCCCCGACGTACACGTAGTCGCTTTGCGCCATGATGGGGGCGTTGTCGTCGCGGTTGACGGAAATGATGAGTTTACTTTGGTCAATGCCTACCAGGTATTGGGTCGCGCCGCTAATGCCGACGTTAATGAGCAGCTCGGGCGCAATCGTGTTGCCAGATTGGCCGATTTGCTGCTCAACGGAAAAGTCGTCGCGGTCCGTGAGGGGGCGCGAAACGCCGACGCTGGCCCCCAGCTTGGCGGCTATCTGCCGGGCCAACGCCACCGTTTGGTCAGACGCGGCACCACGGCCGAGGGACAGCACCTTGCGGGCACCGTTCACGCCCGTAGCGGTGGATACGGCCACGTGTTCGTCGATAATAGTGTCACCAACTGACGCGCTGACGGGCACGTCGCCATCACGAATCACCGTCTGGCTGTTGGTAACCCGTTCAGCGGCAAAGGTGTTGGGGCGGACCGAAACCATTTGCGGCCGGGCTTGTGGGCACGTAATTTCGCACATGACGTTGTCCCCGTATGACGGCTTGACGGCCACCAGGAGGTTGTCATCGTAGCGGAGGTCCAAACAGTCAGCCGTGAGCCCGGTGGTCAGCTGGGTTTGAACCCGCGGCGCTACTGACCGGCCTTGCGGAGTGGCCGCAAACAGGACGCTGTCGGGCCGTTCTGCACGTGCCAACGCGGTGATAACGTCGGCCATGGTGCGGTCACTGGCCCGCTTCAGTTTTGCGTCCCGCACGCGAATAATTTCGTCCGGTCCGTAATCGGCCAGTTGTTGCTCAAAGCTGTCGTCGTCGCCCTCGAGCAGGATGGCGACGACGGGCCGTCCGTTGGCGATTTGCCGGGCCTTGGTGATGAGTTGAAAGGTGACGGGCTGTATGCGGCCAATGGCGCGTTCGGCTACCACCCAAATTGCGTTTGTCTTTGTCATGATTTTGCCCCCCCTAGATTAGGTTTTGTCGCTGCAGCTGCGCGATCAGCTGGTCAACGGCCTCGTCAGGTGTGCCGGTCAGTGGTCGTGTGGCCCGTTGCGTCGGTGTTGGTGCGTATACTTTGGTGACAACGGTTGGCGACCCCGCTAACCCGATGCGGTCGGGATCAAGGTTGAGGTCTTGTTCCGTCCAGGTGGTGATGGTTTTGGTGAAACTATCCTGAATGTTGACGGGAGTTTCGTAACGGGGATGGTTAATTTCACTGCGAACCGTGATGACTGCGGGGGTAGTAAGTGCGACGGTTTGGGTGCGGTCGTCGAGGTCGCGCTGGACCGTTAGTCCACCGGTTGCATCTGGCGTGATCTTGTTCACGAACGTAGCCTGCGGGACGCCCAGCAGTTCTGCGGTGATGGGCCCGACCTGCCCGGTGTCCGCGTCGACTGCCTGCCGGCCAAAGAGGGTGAGGTCCACGCCGCCGATTTTGTTAATCGCGGCTGCGACGGTGTAGCCAGTTGCGAGCGTGTCGGCCCCGCCGAATGCGCGCGAGCTGAGCAAGTAGCCGTCATCCGCGCCCATGGCCAGGCCGTCGCGGAGGGCCTCAGTCGCTGCGGGCGGGCCCATGGTCAGCACACTTACGCTACCACCAATTGCGTCGCGCAACTGCAGCGCAGCTTCGATGGCGTTCTTGTCGAATGGGTTAATCCGGCCGGTAGTGCCAGAGCGCACCAGGTTATGGGTTACGGGATCAAACTTCACGTTATTGCTTTCCGGAACCTGTTTAATGCAAACAACAATTTTCATGATGATAGCCTCCTACTTGTTGAGCTCGGACTGAGCAATAGCCGAGCGCATCTTTTCAACGGTGCCTTCAGCAATCTCCATGGCGCGGGCATCGAGAATCAGGTGTGCCAGCGGGTATTCCCGGCTGTAGCCGTAACCGGCGAGGACTTGTAGGGCGTCGTCACAGGCACTGACTGCGGTGCGTGAGCCATACGCCTTCGCCATTGCGGCCTCCTCGGAGTAGCTTTGTCCCGCGACTTTGAGTGCGGCCGCCCGTTGGTAGAGCAGCTTCGTGGTCTCTTTGCCAATTGCGATGTCCGCCAGTTTCCGTTCGATACTTTGCAGGTGGCCGATGGGGACGTCGATGGCCTTACGCTCGTTAGCGTAATCGGTGGCGACATCCAGTGCGTGCTCCATGATGCCCGTCAGCGCGGCACCCATCAGGATGCGCGCGTCGTCGTGGGCGGAGTCGCCGACCAGCATGCCGTCACCCTGTTGGCTGAGTAGGTGGTCTGCGGGGACGGTCACCTCATCGAGGACGATTTCGCCCACCGGCACCCCGCGCAGACCGATAAAGTCCTCCTGCTTGCCAAAGGAGAATCCGGGCATGCTGGAGTCCACGACGAACACGGATAGTTCGTCTGGGGCAGTTTTGGCCAGGACACAGTAGACGGTGGCCAGACCGCCGTTGGTAATCATGATTTTGTTGCCAGAGATAACCCAGTGGTTGCCAACTTTGCGGGCGGTAGTCTGGATACCCATGGGGTTAGAGCCACCACTCGATTCGGTCATGCCGAATGCAAAGATGTGGCTGGTGGCCGTAGGGAGGTACTTGTCTTGCAACGATTGCGCGCCAAACTTAATAATCTGCTCGACGGTCTTGTAGTGTCCCTCCAGGGTTACCGCTGCGCTGGCGTTACCCTGGGCCATCCGCCGCACGACCTCGGCGGTGATTTCGGGATCAAAGTCGGCGCCCCCGTACTGTCGTGGTAGCATGAGCCCGAGGAACCCCGTACCAATCATCTTGTCCAGCAACCCCTCGGGATAGTGGCCGTCCGCATGAATCTGCATGTCGTAAGGCGCAACTTCCTGATTGGTAAACTCGCCGACCATGCGCAACAACATATTTTGTTGTGGTGTCCAGTTTAATTCCATATTCGTCACCTAACCTTTATTATTTACGTTCTGCGTTCTACGTTGTAACCGTGTTCTCATTCTGTTTATACACTATCCGCGGGTGTAAGTACAACTGTTGTGGGGGTGGGGCGGCAGCGTAGGTCGGACCAGTGAGCT
>NZ_BCVS01000091.1:0-9886 GCF_001591865.1 Lacticaseibacillus pantheris DSM 15945 = JCM 12539 = NBRC 106106 | reverse complement strand
GTCGCAGTACCCCGCGCACCCGCATGTTTAACGAAGGCCGGACATTAGCGCTTGGTTCCAGACAATCTTCACGCGTACAAAAACTCTACCATCTTTGCCCGCACCCGCCCCATCGCCTGGCGGTGCCGACGAGTTGTGCTCTGTCTGCCGGACAACGTTAACCGCAGGGCCTCGGCCTCGGTACTGCTCAACCGACCCCACAGCTCTTCAATACCAGCCCGAATTACGCAGTCACCCTCAACCGAACTATGGCGCGGATACTGGCCACCACCAATGCCCTCTTCCTCTTCACCGACAATGCCCTGCGGCTGGGCGTACAAATCTCCAATCCGCTTTTGGGCCATCGCCCGGCGCATCAAGGAGTAGAAATGTGCCGACAGGATCATGCGGTAGTAACAGCCAAATTGCGATCCCCCATCACCGTCAAACTGTCGTACCGCCGTTAGATGCGCAATCCGCGCCTCCTGATACCAGTCCGCGCGGTCAAAACCGCGGATATTGTAGAGGCCAATTAAGCGCTGTGGTATGCGGATATACCGCATAAAATTTTGTTCAAGGAGCCGATCATCATCAATCGCCGCCTTCAAGTCCCTTAACTCTTGCCGTTCCATCAAGCTTCCCCCAATTAAAGTGAATTTTCACACACCACCCCGCCCCATACCTGCAAACCGCTTCGAGCTAATGCGTGATGGCCCCACCATAACCAGGGGAATAACAGTTGCCAATTTGAAAAACATACCGTTTGACTTCAAAGCTAGGCACGACCACAATAATCCAGCCTTGGGGAAGCACCGAAATGCAGCCCGTAACGACAAAAAACGTCAGCGGGCAACGCGTGTGGTAACCTGAAACCAACAGATAACCAAGGAAGGTACTTTGCCCATGTCCACAACCAGTCGCCGTGCCACCGTTCTACTCACTACCGGAATCTTACTCATCGGCGCCAACCTACGCCTGCCCATCACGATGATGCCACCCATGCTCGACAGTGTGCGTCGAGCTGCGGAGCTTCCCACCAGCCTGGCGGGACTACTGACTACCATCCCCCTGTTAATGTTCGCTCTCTTGTCACCAATCGTGGCCCAACTGGGTATCCGTCGTGGGACTGGACAAACACTACTATTAACGATGATTATCCTCGTGGGTGGTAGTTACCTGCGCATTATCAACGGTGCTTGGGCGTTGCTACTGGGCACCGCGCTGGTCGGTGTCGGCATTACCGGGGGCAACGTGTTGCTGCCCGCTTTAATCAAAGAAAAATTTCCCACCAAAATTGGACCGTTAACCGCCGTCTACAGCACCACCATGAGCATCGTGGCATCGTTAGCCACGGCCTTTGCCGGCGTTATGTCCGTGCATATTGGTAGTCGGTCGACCATGGCCACACTCTCGACCGTCAGCATCGTCGCCCTCGTTTTTTGGGCCCTATGTGCGCCGTTTTACGGGCACCCACGTAAGTTGAACAATGGCAATAACACCGACCGCCTCCGCCCCATCATGAGCGCGCCATTGTCGTGGGCAATCATGTTGGTGTTTGGTCTACAATCACTGCTCTACTATTCACTGTTAACGTGGTTGCCCTCAATCTGGGTAGCGGCTGGCTTTAGTCAAGTCGCAGCCAGCACACTGACAACGGTGTTCCAGTTTGCCGGACTGCCATTTTCCCTGCTGGTACCCACGCTCGCCTACCGGCACCACGGTGAGGCCATCGTCGTAGCCATTAGCGCCGGTGGCTACCTGCTCGGCGTACTCGGCATTCTCTTTAGCGGCACCAACTTTACCGCAAATGTTGTCGCTGCATTAATCGCGGGCTGTGGTAGCGGGGCCGCGTTCAACCTGGCTATCATCCTGTTTCAGAAAAAAGCTGCGACGGCGGTGGATACGGCGCGTCTATCCGGTATGTCGCAGTCTTTGGGGTACTTGTTAGGTGCCGTGGGACCCATTTTGTTTGGACTCATCACATCCCGCGTGGCGGTCCTGCTACTATCCGCAGTCATTGCTGCCGCTTTGGGCATCTGTGGCATCATTACTACCACGCATACCAGTATCTTTCCCGCAAAATCGCAAGCCGACAAATTGGGCAACCGGCCGTAAATTGTTGATAATTTTGCATAACGTTGCTTAGTAAACGTTTTCTTGTCAGTAAACCTGACCGAAAGCGTAGACAGCCCGCCACTGAAAAAGTAAGCTGGACTCAATGAATAAATAATAAGAAAGTGGTGAAGCGTAATGAAGAAGAAATGGTTCTGGGTTCTGTTGGGCGCGTTAGTTACAGCGGTCGCAATTTGGACTGCCCCCAATAACCAACAGCAACCCGTTGTCGCCGCAACCAAAACATATACCTTTGGGACGGATGTTACTTATCCTCCATTCGAGTTCGCGAATAAACATAACGTCTATGTCGGCATTGATATCGACCTGATTCGGGCAATTGCCAAAGAAGAGGGTTTTAAGGTCAAAGTCAAGGAGCTGGGCTTCAACACGGCCGTCCAGTCGCTAGAAGCTGGTCAAATTGACGGCGTGATTGCCGGAATGAACATCACGCCCGAACGCAAAGCCAAGTTCGCCATGAGTGACGCTTACTACCCATCCGGTATCGTGTTTGCCGGCAAGTCTGGTAGTAGCATTAAAAACTTGCAGGATCTACGCGGTAAGCGGGTAGCCATCAAGACTGGTACTGCAGCAGCGGACTACGCTAACAGCGTCAAGAATAAGTATGGCTTTACCACGGTCACCTTTGACGATTCTGACAACATGTATCAGGACGTCACGACGGGTAATTCGGCGGCTTGCGTCGACGATAAACCAGTTATTCAGTACGCTATGGCTACTGGCGTGAAGCTGCACATTATCAGCAAGCCAGCCCAAACTGGTGGTTACGGGATTGCTTTGCCTAAATCTCAGCAACACAAACTACTGGTCAAGATTAACCGCGGGCTGAAAAAGCTGCGGGCCAACGGCAAGTACGATCAAATCATCAGCAAGTACGTCGGCAACGGCTCCACCAAGTCCCAGGCCAAGAAGAACAAAGTTAGCCAGGATACGGACAATTCATTTATCGGCCTGCTCAAATCCAACTGGGGCACGCTCATGGGCGGCCTCGGTAAGACCATTGAACTCACCTTTGTCGGCATTGTGGGTGCCACCATCATCGGGATCATCATCGGCCTGGTCGGAGTCATCCCCAACCGTTGGGCCCAGGGTATCGCGACGGTGTTCATCTACATTTTCCGGGGTCTGCCACTTATGGTACTGGCACTCTTCATATATACTGGTATTCCCAGCCTGATTGGCACCAAGATTCCTGCGTTCGTTGCCGGTGTCATTACGCTGACGCTTAACGAGGGGGCGTACACGGCCGCATTCGTCAAGGGTGGTATGCAGGCGGTTGATATTGGTCAGATGGAAGCTGCTCGTAGCTTGGGACTGCCATGGGGCAAAGCCATGCGGCGCGTCATAATGCCGCAAGGAATCCGCATTATGATTCCGTCGTTCATTAACCAATTCATCATTACCCTGAAGGACACGTCGATTCTGTCGGTACTCGGATTATTGGAGTTAACCCAGACCGGTAAGATTATCATTGCCCGCAACATGGAAGGCTTTAAGATTTGGACCATGGTCGCCCTGATTTACCTGATCATCATTACGGTCTTAACGTGGATTTCGAACTGGGTACAGAAACGGTACCAAGCATAAAGTCGTACTATCGTTAATTTCCACATGCAAGTCACCGCCCGGACGGTGACTTTTTTTGCGGTTAATTGACGCATATGCACTTGCTCACCGCATCCTCACTGCCATACTTTTCAATCACCGGGTCGTGCTACGACGTTCTGTCGAACCGTTACGCTTTACAATTAATGCCCACCAGGCGCAAAATCACCTTCAGGGGGTCGTGCAATGGAAAACAAAGTTAGTCGGCCAATTTGGCGGCGCAACCTCTACGTTCTGTGGGGTTGCACGTTTGTGGCCGGAATCGCCTTCAGTGAAGTAGGGCCATTTTTATCATTGTTCATCAGTCAGATTGGCGATTTTAGCCATCAAGAACTTAATTTTTATAGCGGCATTATTTACGCGGTGTCATTTTTGGTGACCGCGTTCATGGCGCCGCTCTGGGGCAAATTGGCCAGTAATCGCGGTCACCGTATCATCCTGTTCGTAACTGCGGGGGGGATGGCAATCATTTACATACTCACCGGTTTTGTGCACAACGTGGTGTTACTGTTCCTGGCGCGTGCCGCTATCGGGGCGTTTTCCGGCTACATTCCGAACGCCCAGGCCTTAGTTGCTGCACAAGTACCGCGCGACAAAAGTGGCCGTCTGTTAGGTACGCTCATGACCGGCTCCACGTCGGGCGTGCTGGTCGGCCCAGTGCTGGGTGGGGTCTTGTCGCACATCTTCTCTATTCGACAAACGTTCTTCATAACGGGTGGACTACTGCTTATCGTCGCGTTCCTGTCGGTTTCGCTGGTTAAAGAGCACGTTCCGGATGGTAAAACCGTCGCAACACACACCAAACGCAAAGGTGGATTACTCAAGCAATTCAGTAATCCGCGGTTAATCATGGTGCTGCTGATTTCAACCCTGATTGTTCAGCTGGGCAACTCATCGATTTTCCCCATCATCAGTCTGTATGTGCGTCAACTAATGCACGGTCACGGCGCCATCACCGTCATTGCCGGGGTGATTTCGGCTTTGCCAGGGATTTCCAACATTATGGCCGCACCACGTCTGGGCCAATACGGCGACCATCACGGGTCGGGCAAAGTTTTAATCGCGGGTTACCTGTTCGCAATTCTCGTCTACCTGCCACAAGGATTCTTTGCCAGCTTGTGGATCTTAGGAATTTTGCGGTTTCTCGTGGGAATTTCGGATGCGGCGTTGTTCCCTACAATTCAAACCTTGCTGACAAAGAACTCCCCACCAGAAGCGTTATCCGACATCTTTGCTTGGAACCAATCGTTCCAGGCCCTCGGTAGCATGTTCGGGGCCCTCTGGGGTGGAGCCGTCGCCGGTATGTTCGGCTACAACATGGTCTTTATGTCGACAGCGGTCCTGCTTCTGATCAACTTTGTTTTGTTGTGGTTTACAGAGCCCTCACTACGAGGATCAAAGGCGGTGTAGTATAACCGGACAGTCCGGGCTTTGATTGAAAATGCATACGCCACAATCGTCACCACAATATATGTTGCCCCTACGTTGCTAACGTAGGGGTTTTTGTTCCCCTGCTGCCTGCGGTGACAATCAGTCAGCCCGCCCTGTCAATTTGACCCGCCAGCCACGCGACCGTATACTGAAACGCGTTGTGTTTTCAGAAAGCAGTTGATGAGGGAGCCAAAAGCATGCACATTCACGCACATAAAGGATTTATTTTTACATACGGAGCGCTACTCAGTGCTATTTGTGGTGCCATTCTGGGCGGTTTTTATCTACTGCAGGGTTGGTTCATCGAGTGGGTATGGCCTGGCAGCTATTTTCGCCCCTTGTTCAACGCGGTATGGTTAGGTATCGTTGGCACCCTAATCTATTGGACTCAGCGTACAACCGGTCAACTGCCAAAGAGCTTGGGTCTCATCCGGGCCGACCTCCGGCATGTGGGGACCAGCAGCTACAAATTTGTCTGGCTCCAGATGCTTATTCCCGCCATTATGTTGACCAGTGGGACCAGTCTGGGACCCGAGGCCACACTGGTCAGTTCAACCGTTCTGTATGGCCTCTGGATTACCGATAAGATGCGCTACCTCGAACAACACTATGCGGAAATACGGAGTAACGGGTTCATGCAACTACTCCGAGTGTGCATGACGCCCCACCGCTACCGCACACCACGGCCGGCATCGGCCCGACACCAAAGCCTCTGGTCGCCACTAACGGCGGCTTACCTGACCATCGGTATTGTCTGCTTTTACCTCACCTGCAAGTTCGGTGGTGAACCGTCTGTCATCGTGTACCTGGGGCACTCGAAGTGGACTGCTACCGACTTAGTGTGGCTATTGCCGCTAGTTATAATCGGGTGGCTCACTGGTCGTGTCTACCTCAAAGGTATGGTGCTACTACGCAAGGTACTAACTAACCGCGTGAGGAGTAATATCGGCCTCCTCATCGTCGGGGCAATCGCAATCTACTGTGCCACACTCTTTGCCCCCGCCATCAATTTCTCCGGGATGCACAACTTCTACCTGTTAGCGACCACTTGGCAAAGCCAGGGAATTGGCTTTCTTTGGTGCCAGTCCATCCTTAAACTAGGCCTACTCACTATCTGCCTCAACACGGGCTGGCTGGGTGGGGACATCTTTCCCGTTTTGTTCAGTGCCACCGCACAGGGCATTGCCGTTGCCCACTTGCTACCATCCGTCGACCCCGTAATGGCTATTGGCGTCATCGCCATCAGTATGGGCGGTACCATCCTTGAATCCCCGCTCGTCGCCGGTGGGGTGATGGGCGTCATGTTCCTGCCACCCAATTTACTACCGGTGGTCATCACCACTACTGGCATTCTCTGGCTATTAGGCCGCGGCCGGCAGTACCTCCGAGATCAATTTGGCGATCAATTCGCCCTTTTGCGCGAATTATAGAACTACCGTTGATTAGTAAACAATGGCAATAAAATTTAATTTTTCTTAGACTAATGTCAGCTTTACTAACATTTTGTCTGGACTTTGCCCGGTACCATCCACTAAGCTAGACCCATCTTCTAAGGAAAGTGGTGTATCGGGAATGAGGAAAAAACACTTTGTGTGGCTCCTAGCCACACTCGTTGCATTCGTCGTCGCGTGGTGGGTGCCGCAACAAGAACAGTCGGTGCATGCCGCCGAACAAACATATACTTTTGGTACTGACACGACGTTTTCACCGTTTGCCTTTACCAATAAGCAGAACCAGTCGGTCGGGATTGATATCGACCTACTCAACGCCATCGCTAAGCGCGAAGGTTTCAAAATTGAGTGGAAGCAACTCGGATTTGACGGTGCCGTTCAGGCGTTGCAGGCCAAACAAATTGATGCGGTTGCCGCCGGGATGAGCATCACCGACGAACGTAAGAAAACCTTCCTGTTCAGCCACCCCTACTACAAGTCCGGGACGTACATGGCCGTTAAGGATACCAGCATCAAGAGTCTGAAGGACCTCAAAGGCAAAAAAGTTGCGGTTAAGACCGGGACCACCGCCGCCGACTACGCTAACAGCATGAAGAAAAAGTACGGGTTTAGCGTCGTCACCTTTGATTCCGACGACAACATGTACCAGGACGTCCTCACCGGCAACACGGTAGCCTGCTTCGAGGACAAGCCCGTTATGCAGTACGCCATCGCCAATGGTGTTAAGCTCAAGCTAGCTTCTGACTTCAAGGAACCTGACGCCGGCACTTACGGATTCGCCTTCCAAAAGTCCGAGGGTGAACTGGTTAAGAAGGTTAACGCCGGTCTGAAAGCCCTCAAGGCTAACGGCCAGTACGCTAAGATTGTAGCTAAGTACGTGGGCAACGGTTCGCAGAAGTCCCAGGCAAAGCAGACTGCCAAGCAGACTGAGTCCGACCGGAGCTTCTTCGGTCTCCTCCGCGCCAACGCGGGTACGCTGACCAGTGGCCTCGGTAAAACCCTTGAGCTCACGGTTGTGGGTATCGTTTGTGCAACCATTGTTGGGATCCTTGTAGGACTACTCGGCGTGCTGCCGAACAAGTTTGCTCAGGGTGCCGCTAACACCTTTATCTATGTATTCCGTGGCCTCCCACTGATGGTGCTGGCACTGTTCATCTACACTGGCGTGCCGACTTTGATTGGCACCAAGGTTCCCGCATTCATCGCCGGTATTATCACGTTGACCCTGAACGAGGGCGCGTACACCGCGGCGTTCGTTAAGGGCGGTATCAAAGCCGTGGACGTGGGGCAAATGGAAGCCGCACGGAGCCTTGGGTTGACCTGGGGTAAAACCATGAAGCGCGTCGTCCTGCCGCAGGGTATTCGCATCATGATTCCATCATTCATCAACCAGTTCATCATCACCCTCAAGGACACTTCGATCCTATCCGTTATCGGCCTGCTGGAACTAACGCAAACCGGGAAGATCATCGTGGCCCGCAACATGGAGGGCTTCAAGATTTGGACGATGGTCGCGCTGATCTACGTAATCATTATCACTTTGCTGACATGGCTATCTAACTGGGTACAGAAGAAGGTGCGTGCATAATGACAACAACTACAAGAGTTCAAATGAAGGATGTCCACAAGCGCTATGGTGACAACGAGGTCATCAAAGGGGTTGACCTGACCGTGCAGGATAACGAGGTGGTCGTAATGATTGGCCCGTCCGGTGCTGGCAAAAGTACCGTACTCCGCATGATTAACGGTCTGGAGACTACAACCAGCGGTGACGTCGTGGTGGACGGAGAAAACATCGCGCAAAGTGGTGTGGACATGAATAAGGTGCGGCAAAACATCGGGATGGTGTTCCAACACTTTAACCTCTTCCCTAACATGTCAGTGCTGCAGAACATCACCCTCGCGCCAACCGAATTAGGACTCATGTCCAAGGAGCAAGCGGAAAAAGAAGCTCGCGATATGCTTGAAATTGTGGGGCTCACCGACAAAATTGACGCGATGCCAGCCCAGCTGTCTGGTGGTCAAAAGCAGCGGGTAGCGATTGCTCGGGCGTTGGCGATGCATCCCGACACCATGCTATTTGACGAACCCACAAGCGCCCTCGACCCCGAAATGGTCGGCGACGTACTGGGTGTCATGCGCAAACTGGCGAAGGAAGGGATGACGATGGTCATCGTGACCCACGAGATGGGCTTCGCGAAGGAAGTTGCGGACCGCGTCATCTTCTTTGGGGATGGCCAGATCTTGGAACAAGGCACACCGGACCAAATCTTCAACCACCCTACGCACGACCGCCTGCAAACCTTCCTGAAACAAGTGCTGGAAGCATAGCCTGCTATGTAGCGGCAACCACAACAAATGGAGTCGGAACTTTTGTTCCGGCTCCATTTTTGTGTGGTTTGGGATGGTTGTTTACGTGGCTGGTTGTAATGGGGTGGTGCCTCCGGTTGAGTGGGCGGTGGCCGCGACCGGTGCTGCGAGCCTCACGCTCACGCCCGTGCCGGGCTACCGCGAGTATTTGAACTCGAGAAAAACCACTCGATTTCAAATACTTGATTCTGTACGTCGCTCCGCTCTAGGGCTGGCCTTGCCAGACCGTCGAGTTAACTCCCAGTAAGACGCTAAAGCGTCAACTGGAAGTAAACCTACAGAACTGCGGGCTTACAGCTGTCGCGGCCACCGCCCGCTCAACCTCCACCATCACCCCATTACAACCAACATTGTGGACGCAAAGCCAGACGTGTTCACCTATTATTTTCATCTCACTACCGAACCAAAACTTGATACTTGGCCTAATCGATATGGAGGTGTAGTTATAGCCGGGCTAAAAACAACGCAACCGTGACGTCGCACCACCATAAATCGTGGTGTGATATGTGCAATTCTTATTTGGAAACATTAAAACAAAATTGGTTGAAAATTATTCCTCCAGGCAAGAATCAAGCCCACGTTGCTAAACAATTGCTCTTGCCTTAGGAAATCATGTCAATTAGTTCCGTGCATAGTCAGGAATAACACGGCAAGCTGCTCCACAAACATACATTTTGCAGTTGCCCGTATGATTGTAGTCGTCCGTATGCGAGCTGGCACAAAGTTTTAATCAACTCTAGACGGCTTGGGTTGACCCGTAATACCAATAAATTCTATTGACTGATCAGCACACGAAGTTGGTCGTACTGGGGTGATGGTGTAGGCTGAGCGGTAGGGTCCCGCGACGGCTGCATGCCCGTAGTTCTGTCGGAATTAATGCCAGTTTGTGCGCCAGCACTTACTGGCATTTATGACTT
>NZ_BCVS01000090.1:0-9965 GCF_001591865.1 Lacticaseibacillus pantheris DSM 15945 = JCM 12539 = NBRC 106106 | reverse complement strand
CCCACGAAAGCCGGAACTCGCCAACCCGACCAACGCTGCCGGCTACCACTACTGTAGCAATCACGTCGTAGGACACGCAAGCCGCAACCCCACCGCCACTTTGCCAGCACAGGCCAGCCATCTTTGTGCACGAACGCGAGGATATGATAAGCTAGTGGCAATTCAATTAGCGCGGTGCACCAAGTCCGCGAGGTTCCGTACATAATTATGTTTAACGATTGGGGAGGTAAACGATGCATTTTATCGGCACATTGACGTTACTTTTAATCACCACGCTACTCGCCGGCCACCTCGGCCAGCGCGCGGGTCTGCCCGCCGTTGTGCCGCAGATACTGGTAGGTGTGCTGCTCGGCCCCGCAATGCTGGGTTGGGTGCACGCCAGCACCAACCTCACCACCTTTGCGGATATCGGCGTAGTTATCCTGATGTTTCTCGGCGGGATGGAAAGCGATATCGACCTACTCAAGCGGTACCTGCGTCCCGCCCTGATCGTGGCGTGCGCCGGCGTCATCATGCCGGTTGCGCTTATCGGCCTGGCTAGCCGTTTCTTCGGCGTCAGTTGGACCGAAGCCGCATTTATCGGCGTCATCTTTTCCGCGACGTCCGTGTCCATTTCGGTGGCCGTACTCAAGGAATTCCATTACCTGGATACCCGCGAAGGGGCCACAATTCTTGGCGCGGCGGTTGCTGATGACATCATCGGCGTGATCTTGTTGAGCGTCATGATTGCCATTCTCGGCGGCGAGGGCATGAGTACCGGCGGGCACCAAAGTAACCTGGTAATCGTACTGGCAGGTCAAGTGGCCTTCTTTGCCTTTGTGTACGTCCTGATTAGGTGGGTGACGCCGTTCCTGTTGCACTTTAGCGACCGCCTCATGATGACCAGCAGCTCGACCATTATGGCGATGGTTATCTGCTTGGGGACCGCGTGGCTGGCCGAAGAGGTTGGCCTGAGTGGAGCTGTGGGCGCATTTTTTGCCGGGATTGCCGTTGCGCAGACCGACTACAAAGCTGAAGCCCTATCCGATATTGAACCGCTAGGGTATGCCACCTTCATCCCGCTATTTTTCGTCAGCGTGGGTCTGAACGTGCGGTTTGATGGTATCGGGCGGGATTGGCTGTTCATTCTGGTTTTGAGCGTCCTGGGGGTCCTCACCAAACTGTGGGGTTGCGGCCTGGGTGCGCGCATTAGCGGCTTCCAGTGGTTGAGCGCCAACGTTATTGGTTCGGGGATGATTTCCCGGGGCGAGATGGGGCTAATCACCGCCCAGATTGGCTTTGCGGCCGGTTTGCTCCGCGAGGACTTCTACTCCGCCATTATTTTAGCGATAATCATCGTCACGATGATCGCACCATTCATGCTCAAACGGGACATCGTCAAGCAGCAGGCATATACCGCCAGCGAATGACCGGCCGGTTGTTCACAGCGAACGCCAAAATAATTGATACCTAGACTGAGGCCTGGATGCCACCGCAAGTAGCGTGTGGATCTGGGCTTTTGATTGCCTTTTAATTAAAAAATACGTGGCATGACAACTTTACAATGGCAAAAACGCTTGATTTAATTTAATTAAAGTCTCATAATATCCCCAACGGCGTTTTGTTTGTTACATAAAATTATGTCAGTGGACGCTCTTGTGAGAGCGTGTAGGGGGTAAAGGATATGCATTATACAGTTCTTGGTGCGGGTGCAATGGGATTACGTTACGGCGTGTTACTGCAAGAGGTAGCGGGCATGAAGGTCGACTTTGTCGATAACTGGGATCCAGAGGTAGACACCATCCACTCACAGGGTGGCGTCTACGTTTCTCGTGACGGCGAGGAAAAGCACCTGGTGCCTATTAATATTTACCGCCCGGAGGAGTACACCGGCGACCCGGACGCCTACATCATCTTCTGTAAGCAGATGGGGCTCCAAAAGATGCTGGAACAGTGTGCTCACTTCTTTAAGCCGCACCAGTACGCAATTTCCTGTATGAACGGGATGGGCCACATTGAAAAGATTAATCAGTACTTCCCCAAGGAACACGTGTTGGGTGGAACCGCGTTGATTGCGACCGTCCTCAATGGTGCGGGCGACGTTGACTTCATTGGTCGGCCGAATACCGGGACCATGAATATTTGTCCCCAGACGGAGGTGGCTGACGACTTTACCCACCAGGTGGTCGCTGATTTTCAGGCGGCACATCTGAATCCAAACCTGACCGACAATTTTGTCGGCACGTTGATGGCCAAAGTCACGTTCAATTCCGTGGTCAACACCCTTTGCACGATGTTCGAAATTACGATGGGTGAATTTATCGCGTCACCCGTGGCGGAAAAATTGTCCAAGCAACTGATTGACGAAGCGTACACTGCCTGTGAAGCGGCCGGTATCCAGTTGCTCAACACGCGTGAAGAGGAGTGGGAGAGTGTCGTTCACGTTAGTCGGGACGCGAACCCGCTACACTACCCATCCATGTACCAAGACATGTCGAAGAACCGGCCAACCGAGGTTGACTACATCAACGGTTACATTTATGAAGTGGGGCACGCACACGGCTTTGAAGCGTCCACCCATAACTTCCTCCGCAACTTGGTGCACCTCGCCGAATTCGGCAAGACCTTTGATATGGATGCGTTCCGCGCCGAAGTTTTGGCCCGTTAACGTACTGGCACCACGCAAAGAGGTCCGGTCATAGTTAGCGGCTTCGATAAACCGACGCACATCGACGCCGGCCTACAAACGTGGACCACAATGCAGCTCCCTGTGCTTAACACAATAATGCCGATATTCCTAAGTTCGGGAATATCGGCATTATTACGTTAGTGCTCGGGAGCTGCATTGTGGCCCACTCTCTTTTGCGTGGCCTGATGACTAGGCAATCGCCGCCTTCATGGTCTTGGTGTAGTCACCAATCGCAGTGGCCGCCGCCGTCCCGTGTTGCGCGGCGATGTCAACGATAGCGGAGCCAACAATGATACCGTCAACAAAGCGGGATAGGTCCGCCGCTTGTTCGGGAGTGTGGATACCAAACCCTAACGCGGCCGGCACGTCGGTGTGTTGGCGGATTTCCGCAAAGAGGCTGCTGAGCCGCTGGTCGAATTCGTCGCGCTCGCCGGTAATACCTTCCGAACTGACTACGTAGATGAAGCCGGACGCTGCTTCGGCCAGGCGGGCCACGCGGTCGCCAGAGGTGAGCGTAATCAACATAATGATGTCAATCCCGTACTGCTCCGCGGCGGGCCGAATCTCGCCCTGTTCTTCGTACGGCAGGTCGGGGATGACCAGGCCGCCAACGTTCAGTTCCGCACAGCGGGCGCAGAAACGCTCGTAACCATACTTGAACGGGATATTCGCGTAAGTGAGGAACACAATCGGCGTGTCCGTTTGCTGACGGGCGGCCGCGACAATTGCGAAGACCTCGTCGACGCTAATACCACCCGCAAAAGCGCGGAGGTCACCGGCCTGGATTACGGGACCGTCCGCTACGGGGTCTGAGAAGGGGATACCCAACTCAATGATGTCCGCGCCGGCGTTGGCCATCGCGACGATGTTATTGACGGTGCTGTCGGCGTCGGGATCGCCGGCCACGATGAAGGGAATAAACGCCTTGCCGTGGTTAAATGCTGCAGTTAAATGACTCATATTAATCAACCTTTCTGTACGTTATCAATGTTAACTGGCCTGCGTCATTGCGGCGCGGGTATTACGGACAAAGTCGCGCACGAGCGCCGCGTCTTTGTGTCCCCTAACCTCGACGCCGCTGGATACGTCCACCGCGAACGGGGCGACGGCCTTAATCGCCGTTGCCACGTTGGTGGGCGTCAACCCGCCGGCTAAAAAGAGCGGGTCCGGCGCGGTGGTTAACCGCCGCCAGTCGAGGGTGCGGCCGCTACCAGCACCTGCGTCGAGCATGACGTAGTCCGCCGCGGTGGGTGGGAGCGCGGCTTGCTGCCCCTGAAATACGCGGATGACCGGGATACCACGACTTTGCAATAACTCCACCACGGCCTCGGGTTCGTGACCGTGCAGCTGGACGATGCTAATCGCACCGGCATCAACAGCGCTGAGCATGGTGTCGAGCGGTGCGTCCACAAAGACGCCCACGCTCACGATGCTAGGATCTAACAGTGCGCGAAGCTTGCTGGCCTGGCCGATGTTGACGTGGTGCCGGCCGGGCGCAAAGACGAAGCCGGCGTAATCGGGGTGCTCGTCGTTCACAATTTGGACGTCTGCGGGGATGGTGAGCCCGCAAATCTTGACCTTAGTTGTCATCGTGCTCACCTCCACGCAGTGCGTTAATAGTGGCGGCCTTGTTGGGCGACCGCATGAGGGTTTCACCCACCAGGATGGCGTCAACGCCGGCAGTCCGTAGCTGGTCCACATCCTGCGGACCACGAATGCCGCTTTCGGATACAAAGATGATGTTACGGGGTACTAACGGGCGCAACGCCACACTACGGTGTAGGTCCACGGTAAAGTCGCGTAGGTCACGGTTGTTGACGCCGATGATGTCCGCCCCGGCTTGAAGAGCCCGTTGGATTTCGTGCGGATCATGCGCTTCGACCAGCACGGCCAGCCCCAACGCCGCGGCTTTGTGAATGTAGTCGCGCAGCTGGTGGTCGTCGAGAATGGCGACAATCAGCAGAATCAGGTTGGCCCCAGCGACTTTGGCCTCATCAATCATGTAATCGTCAATGATGAAATCCTTCCGCAGTAGCGGTACCGTCACTGCCTGGCGGATAGTACGGAGGTAGTTGATGTCGCCGTGAAAGTAGGTGGGCTCAGTCAGCACCGATATGGCGTTCACGCCACCAGCTGCGTATTCCTGGGCCGTGGCGACGGGGTCAAAGTCTGCGGCGATGGTGCCCTTTGACGGGGATGCCGCCTTCACCTCAGCAATGATTGACAACGGTGGTTGCCGTAACGCCTGGTAGACGTCAGCGGGATCCGTTGTGGGTGCGGCCAGGGCCTGCGCGTGCATCGTTGCGGCCGGTACGCGGGCCTGGTTATGAGCTAGACGTTGCTGGGTGGCCGCCACCAGCTCATCCAGAATCATGCGCTCACCGCCCGCTGGGTGTGGTCAATAAGTTCGTCGAGTTTGGCGGCTGCCGCACCACTATTAATGGTGGTATGCGCCAACGCTAAACCATCGGCGATGCTGAGGTCGGCGTGGGCCGCATGGAGGGCACACGCCGCGTTGAGCAGCACCGTGTCCAACTTTGCCCCCGGCGTCCCCCGCAGGATTGCGCGGGTGATGGCGGCGTTCTCGGCCGGGGTGCCGCCAACGAGGTCATCGCGGTGCGCCCGCGGCAAGCCAAACTGCTCAGGGGTGATGGTGCTGCGTTCAAACTGGCCGTGGCGCACCGTCACGATGTCCGTTGCGGCGGTCGTAGTCACCTCGTCCAGGCCGTCCGCGCCGTGCACTACCAGCGCGTTCTCAACGCCGAGTTCGGCCAACACGTGCGCGAGGGGTTCCAGTAGTTGCTCATCGTAGACGCCTAGCAGTTGCGACGTTGCGTGTGCGGGGTTGGCCAGGGGGCCGAGGACGTTAAAAATCGTCCGGATACCGAGCTCCTTGCGCACGGGACCAACAAAGCGCATGGCCTGGTGGTACTCCTGGGCAAAGAGGAAGCAGATGCCGATGCTGCGCAGGGTCTCCGCGCTGACGGTGGGGTCAGCGTTAATGTTGACTCCGAGTGCTTCCAAAACGTCCGCTGCCCCGCTGCGGGAAGACGCGGCGCGGTTGCCGTGCTTGGCGACTGGCGTACCGGCGGCGGCCACCACGATGCTGGTGGTGGTAGAAATATTGAAGGTGTTGGCGTGGTCGCCACCGGTGCCGACAATTTCAAGGACGTTACTGCCCGCGTCGAACGGCAGGGCGTGGGCCCGCATTGCGTTTGCGGCCCCCGCGATTTCGGACACGGTCTCACCTTTCATGGCCAAGCCGGTCAGGAGTGCGGCAATTTGCACGTTGCTGGTTTGGCCGTCCATAATTTCGTTAATGACGGTTTCGGCTTGGTCAAAGTCGAGGTTCTGGTGGTTTGCGACCCGTTGAATGGCTTCTGTAATCATAGTGTTACCTCCCGTGCTAATCTTCGTTGAGCTCAATGCCACGGTACTTGGCAATTGAGGCCACGTCCTTGTCCCCGCGGCCTGAAACCGTGCAGATGATGATTTGGTCTTTACTTAAAGTGGGGGCGAGCTTCTGCACCTCAGCGATGGCGTGGCAACTCTCGATGGCGGCCACGATGCCCTCCTGCTTGGCAATGTACTCAAAGGCGTTCACGGCCTCATCGTCGGTGATGGCGACGTATTCCGCGCGTCCGGAGTCCATGAGCGCCACGTGTTCCGGTCCAATGCCGGGGTAGTCCAGTCCCGCCGAAATGGAGTAGACAGCGTCAATCTGGCCGTCTTGGTTCTGCAGGAAGCGGGACTTCATTCCGTGGAAGATCCCGGTCGAGCCCAGCTTCATCGTCGCGGCGGTTTGCGGTGTGTCCACGCCTTTGCCGGCCGCCTCACAACCGATCAGGTGGACGCTAGGATCCTGAATGTAGTCGGCAAAGCTGCCGATGGCGTTGCTGCCGCCGCCGAGGCACGCCACCACGTAGTCGGGGAGGCGCCCCTCAACGGTCTGCAACTGTTCTTTGGACTCCTTACTGATGACGCTTTGGAAATCGTGCACCATCGCGGGGAACGGGTGCGGGCCGACCGCGGAGCCGATGACGTAGAACGTGTCCTCGCTCCGGGCGGCGTAGTTTTGCAAAGCCGCGTTGACGGCGTCCTTGAGGACCATTGACCCGCTGGTGACGGCGTTAACCTTGGCACCCAGCAGCTCCATCCGGTAGACGTTCAGCCGCTGACGGTCGGTGTCGACTTTGCCCATGAAGATCTCGCATTCCATACCGAACAGGGCCGCGATGGTGGCGGTGGCGACACCGTGCTGGCCGGCGCCGGTTTCTGCAATCAGCCGGGTTTTGCCCATACGCTTGGCAATCAGCGCTTGACCGATGACGTTGTTAATTTTGTGTGCCCCGGTGTGGTTGAGGTCCTCGCGCTTGAGGTAGATTTTGGCACCGCCGAGGTCCTCCGTCATGTTCTTAGCGTAATAGAGTAGCGAAGGCCGACTAGCGTATTCACGTAGTAGGGTGTGGAATTCGTTCAGGAAGTCGGGGTCGTCCTTGTAGCGGTTGTATGCCGCCTCGACGCGCTTGATTTCGGGCAACAAGATTTCTGGTAGGTACTGGCCGCCGTATTCCAGGTAGCGACCGGAAGCCATTGAGTCTGTGGGTGTGTATGATGTAGTCATATTATTTCTCCTTTGTTATGCGCCGGTTACGTTGTGCGTACCGGTATTAGTTGAGGTGCATGATTTTGAGTAGGCCTCCGAGTAGCGGCCCGTAAACACAGTAGTCGGTTTCTGAAAGAATCCGCATGATGGGCGCATAGGTACCAACCATGGGCAGTAGCAACGCCTGACCGAAAATTAGGATGAAGCCATTCGCGCCCGAACCGAGAATTGCGCCGCGGCGGCCACCGTGGGCGTCGCCAAAGATGGCGGTGGCGGCCCCGGTGAAGAAGGTGGGAATCAATGCGGGAAAGACGATGATCGGGTAATGCGCTGCGGCAAGGATTAGCATCCCGATGATGCCGGTCGTCAGGCTCATGAGGAACCCGACGATGACGCTGGTCGGGTATTGCGGAAAGAGTAGTGGGATGTCGAGCCCGGGTTTAGCGTTAGGGATAAGTCGCTGGGCGATGCCGTGAAAGGCGGGGATGATTTCCGCTAGCATCATCCGGACACCGGCAAGAATAACGGTGATCCACATGCCGAACTCGATACCCTTGGTGATAGCGAAGACCACGACGTCTTTACCCGCCGCGACTTTGCTCATGGTGAAACCGGGGCCCGCAATCAGTCCGAGAATGAGGAACAGCAGCATCATAACCAGCGTTAACGCCACGGTCATGTCCCGGAGAAAGTTGAGCTTACCGGGCAACTTGAGGTCCTCCAGGTCATGCTCCTTATTGCCAAAGAACTTACCCAGCAGCGAGGCTACTAGCAGTCCGGATGAGCTTGAATGGGCGAGTGTGAACCCGTCAGCGCCACGGACGGGCTTGATGAGCAGGTTCACGTACGCACATGAGAGGGTCATGTACAGTCCCAGCAGCACGGAACCAACAACGACGCGGACCGGGAAGTTGAGGTCGGTACCAAACTTCAGGAGTGCGGCGATGAGGCCGGCAAAGAAGAACGATACGTGCGGGGAGAGGTGGACGAACTTGAGCGGGGTGAACCGCGAGAGCAACAGGTTGATGATGAACCCGCAGGCGAAGATTAGGGCCATGTCGGTACCGATATCAGTCAGGCTGGCCACCTGCGTTGCGCCGATGTTGCTGCTGGCGGGGGTGTGCATGTGAAAGATATGGGCGATTAGTTGTTGGAGCGGCAGGAGGGCCGTCCCCAGCGTCTGGCCGCCGACGTTGATCATCGTGAAACCAATGACTGCTTTGAGGGTGCTGGGCAGGATTTTGCTGCCGGGTTGGTGTTGGGCCAACATGCCGATGACGACAACTAGTCCGAGAATGAAGATTGGCTGGCTGAGCACGTTATTGATGAAGTACAGTAAGACACCCATGGGCTAGTCCTCGACGGTGGCCACGGCGGCCAACAGTTTAGTTTGCAAAGCGTTTCGGTCCATGATGTTGTCCTGGACAATGATGGTCGCGCTGGATGCGGGCAACATGTCGGCAAAAGTCGAGGTGGTCAGGACGATATCGTAATCGTCCGGGGTGGCGGAGGTGATATCGGCGTTATCAACCGTGGCGTTGATGCCGGCGGCGGATAGGATTTGTTCTGCGAACATTTTTTCCATGAGGCTGGTGCCGACACCGGCACCACAAACGGTCAGAATTTGCATAAGTAAGGTCCTTTCGGCGTCAATCCCTTGTTTAGGGATACGCTATTCTAATAGGTGTAAAACGGCGGCTTTGGTAGTAGCTTCAACAATGGCGGTGTACCGCCATCGCTCACTCAACTTGACCACTAGTTCTTGGAGCAGTTCGATGTGGTCGTCGCTACTGGTGGCGGCCAGGCCAATCAATAGATTAGCGGGACCGTTAGCGGCGTTGCCGAAATCAACGGGCCGTGTGAGGGTGAGGATACTGATACCGGTGCGGCGCGCTCCCTGTTCTGGTCGGGCGTGCGGTAAGGCAATGCCGGGAGCAATGACAAAGTAGGCGCCGTGGCTGCGGAAACTATCGAGGATGGCCGTCGTGTAACGGTTATCGGCAAAGCCGCCCGCGGTCAGCAGGTCACCGGTCTGGGTGAGCACGGATGTAGCGTCGATGTCGTTCTGACGTACGGCGATGGCGTTTAAGTTGGTGTAGTTAGTCAACATGATTGATCCTCCTGATGTACAAAAAAATCCGTCCTTATTCCACGTCAATAACGACGTAGAATAAGGACGGATTTTCCGCGGTGCCACCTTAATTTGACCACGGTACTGGTGGAACATTTGCCGATGACAAACGGCCAACGATAAAGCCCGCAGTGAATAGAATCCACTACGGGCCCAACGCGTCCAGTACCTTACGGTCACTCTTAGCGAAGAGCCAACACTCTCCCGGCAACTGACGTATGCCCACACGTTTCCCGGTACTCGTTGCCGCAGCAACTTTGAGGGAACCCTCGGTGGTCCATTTGCCAGCCTGCGTTCGGTCACATTCTCATCACCGTGACTCTCTGTACGTGCACAACTGGTTTGATCTCCACCTCAACGGTTTTATCGAAACAGAATTATTTAATTGTTACTGAGTCTACCCCCGTCGTCAGTCACTGTCAACAACTTTTTTGCGGGTGTTGGCCGGCGGCAGCGTAGGTCAGGCCGGTGAGCTTCGGCTTTGTGGGGCGCTCCATGGTAATCCACTGCTAGGGCGAAACCTCCAACTCGCAAAGTGCGCGAGTTTCCGGTGCGATTCT
>NZ_BCVS01000089.1:0-10104 GCF_001591865.1 Lacticaseibacillus pantheris DSM 15945 = JCM 12539 = NBRC 106106 | reverse complement strand
ACTAAGCCGCAGCCCCACCGCCACTTTACCAGCACAGCCCACCATCTCCGGACAGCGCAAAAAAGGAGCTGCCTCCAGCTCCCTTGCATACATATTTGCTAATAATCCACGCGCTACTCGTCCGCAGTGAAGTCGCTCAGCGTTTCGTCCGCAACCTCGTCAGGCGCGGCCGCCTGCTGCTTACCCTGTAGGTACTCGTACAGCGCACCCTCCCGTAATCCGTTTTGCGAGAAGATGATTTTATCCGCGTCAATGAACCGCAGCATCGTGACCACGGGCACCAAGCCAGCAACGATGATGTCCGCCCGATCCCGTGCCAATCCTGGCATCGCCCGGCGCGCCTCCACGTCGGCGTCAACCACCTCGGCAAAGACACTGTTGACGTTGCGACTCAACATTCTGAACCCGTGAATATCCTCAAAGTTGCGGAAGTGGTGCTTCCGCCGCTGAATTTTGGCCAGCGTCCGGTTCGACCCACCCAAAGCAATGATCGGTAGATTCTGGGCTTCCCGTAGCCACCAAATGCCGTTGAAAACGTTCGACACCGACGACCACAATCGAAACAAGTCACCAGGCGTAATGGGGTCGTGTTGCACAAAGTGCTCGGTGAGATTGACCGAACCAAACGGAATACTGATACGGTGCTCCATCTGCCGGTTCTGAATTAGCACGAGTTCGGTGGAAGCCCCGCCGGTATCCATAATTAACCCACTTTGCACGTTGAGGGTGTTAATCACACCCACATAGTCCAGTTCAGCCTCGCGGACTCCCGGAATAACCTCAATTTGCAGGCCCACCTCATCACGGACGCGCTTCAAAAACTTTTTCTGGTTCTTAGCCTGCCGGGTTGCCGCCGTGGCGTACGCCTTGATGGTCAAATCGTCCAATTTACTGTAGGTATCCTTAAACCGCAACAACGCGTCAATGGTCCGTGAAATTGCCGGTTCCTTGAGCGTCATTTCAGCGCCCATATCCTCAGACAGCCGAACCATTTCCTTCACCTTTGATTCCGCAACGGGCTGTCCGTCGTCCTTCACTGACCACACGGACATTCGTACCGAATTACTACCTAAATCGATGACTGCAAAGTGTGTCATACACGTGTACCTGCCTTTCCTAATCCCGGATCATCTGGTGATTGTAACGGCGTAAAGCGCATCCCCTGCCCATCGTTCGTGACGGCGGGCGTAGACTCTGGCACCGGCAACAATTCCTGGTTCATTGCCGCCGCGTGCTCCACAAAGTATTCCTGCACGTCGAGACGGGGATGGCCACGCCCATCAACAAGTTTCCAGGTATCATCCGGCTGCAGTACCCGGGTCTTAACGTTATCGGACCACATCAAGTCAAAAATCTGCAATAAATGCACGCGGATGTTGTCCTGCAAGATTGGGAACAGAATCTCAACCCGCCGCTTCAGGTTACGGGTCATCAGGTCTGCGGAGGATAGGTACACGTGCTCCTCCCCACCAGCATAGAAGTAATAAATCCGGCTGTGTTCCAAAAAGCGCCCAACGATGGAATGAACGCTGATGTTATCAGAAACTCCCGGAATGCCCACTTTGAGGTCGCAAATACCCCGAATCAACAGGTTGACCTGGACACCGGCTGCGGACGCCTCGTACAATTTACGAATCATGTGGGGATTGGACAGTGAGTTCATCTTCATCCAAATGATGGCTTTGCGGCCGGCCCGCGCCTCCTTAATTTCGGCGTCAATCTGGTCGCTCAAAAAGTCCTTGATGCCATCGGGACTAATGGATAACTTGTGGAAGAATGGCGGCTCGGAGAAACCGCTAAGCATATTAAAGATACTGGACGCGTCAATACCAATTTCAGTATTGCACGTAAAGAGGCCCATGTCGGTGTACAGGCGGGCGGTAACGTCATTATAATTACCAGTCGCCATGTGCATGTACCGCCGCAGCCCGTCCTCGTCACGGCGAACAACAAGCGTTAGTTTACAGTGCGTCTTTAAACCCACCAGGCCATAGATAACGTGACAACCGGCTTCTTCCAACTCGCGGGCCCAGTGCACGTTGTTTTCTTCATCAAAGCGGGCCTTCAGCTCAACCAACACCGTCACCTGCTTGCCGTTATTAGCAGCCTGCTTGAGGTACTTAATGATTGGTGACTGGCTAGACACACGGTACAGCGTCATCTTAACCGCCAAGACTTCGGGATCCCCGGCCGCCTGGTGAATAAACTCCGTGACCGGCGCGAAACTATCGTAAGGTAGGTGAACGAAAACGTCTTGTTGCCGAATAGTGTCAAAGATATTCTGATTTTGCAGTACGGGGTTAAGGTACGGCGTGTGTTCAGGGTAAACCGCGTCGGGATCCGGTTGTACCCGCTTAATGATTTGCTTCAAGAAAGTGAGGTCAATGGGCCCGTTGATAGGATAAACATCGTCACTATCAATCCGCATCTGCTTAGTCAGGTAGCGTACCAACCGCTTGCCCATCCCCGCATCAACTTCCAGACGCATCACACGACCACGCTCACGTTTTTTGAGCTGGGATTGAACTTCCTTAATCAAGTCAGATGCGTCAGCTTCGTCAACGTCGAGTCCCATATCCCGGGTTACCCGGAATGTGGCCGTTTCCTTAATGGTTGAACCAATGAACAACTCGTTCACAAAGGTGCGGATGACATCCTCAAGCATGATAAATTCGTCGCCGCCTGGTAGATGAATTACACGTGGCACCCCGCCGGGAATTTGAACCGTCGCAAACTCATCGTGGTGTTTACCGTCACCATCCGGTCGTGCCAACCGCACAGCCATGTTCATGCTGCCATCAGACAAAAACGGAAACGGGCGCGATGCATCAACAGCCATTGGTGTCAGGATGGGAAAAACCTCCTGGTGGAAATAGTCACCAATAAAATCCCGCTGGGCCTCCGTCAGTTCTTCCGGCGTGCGGAGATAAATTTTCCGGTGGCGCAATGACGGTAATAGCGACCGGGTGAGCGTCCGGTATTGCTTTGCAACCATGGCGTGCACACGTTTACTAATTGCCTTCAGTTGTTCTTTAGGGGTCATCCCCGCAGCATCGGGTTCGCTATACTTGACGGATACCATTTTGCGCAAAGAAGCAACGCGGACGTTAAAAAATTCATCCAGGTTGCTCTGGGTAATGGCTAAAAAACTAACCCTTTCAAACAACGGGTTATCAGCGTCCCGTGCCTCTTCCAGGACGCGATCGTTGAAGGCAATCCAGGACAACTCCCGGTTAGTATAAAATTTGGGGCTATCTAATTTTTGCTTTTCACTCACTGGACTTTCCTCCATTTAAATTTGACCGGTACACCAAATACAGACTCAAAGAATCGACTCCGCGTATTGAACGACCACCGTTCCAAATCCACGTTGTCCTGACTGGTAGCCGTGATTGTCAGCTGTTGACTACGCAATGAGACGCGAATTTGACTGATTTTTTGCCGGCGTGATGCGTCCAACGCGTCCGCAATTCGCAACAGGGACGCCAGCTTGGCCGCCGCCACCCTTTCCGCACGCCGCAAACCATTGTCCATCGACAGGTAGACTCCGGGTTTGTGACTCGTATATATGTGCGTTACCAGCGCAACCATACGTTGCTCGTGCGTGGAGAGACCGATAACGTCGGTCGCGCGAATTAGGTACTCATTGTTCACGCCCACGTCGTGCTCGTCAATATAGGTGCCCACGTCGGCAAGAATGGCCGCGGTCTCCAGTAACACCCGCTCCCGCTTTCCCAGGCCATGCAGGGATTTCAGTCGGTCGAACAGTTGCAAAGCAAACTCCGCCACCGCGTTCCGGTGCTGACGGTCAACGTGGTACCAATCCGATAGCCACATGGCGCTGGACCGAATAATCCGCGTATGGTCAAACTTGATGGCACGACTATCCGCATCAATGGCCGCATTCACCGCCAACCCGTCCAGCAGGTCGATGCTACTGGTCCAGACGTGGCGAATCTGCAGGCTGGTAACCAATTCATGCTCGAGCAACACGGTCGGCAACACCTGATCCAGTTCCGAGTTGTTCAATCCGTAGCGGTCCACTAACAACTGGTCACTGGCTTGTATAACGGAGCGGTACACCGTGCGCAGATCGTTGAGAACTTCGCGATTCGCGTCGTTTGCTGGCAACAGCTTGGCCAGGAGGTGCTGGCCCGTCCCCATGATGATCAGGTGCTTATAATCCTGTGCGTGCGGTAATAGCCGCAGGAAGTTGACCAGTTCACTATCAATATAGTCCCGCAAAACCGCCACGTAGTTGGTCTCTGTGCGTTGCACCTGCTTCAGGTCCTCAACTACACGGATTGGTCCGAGTGGGAGGTTACGTGCAAAGCAGAACTGGCCCCGTTGGAACGCCATTAGCTCGACGGTGCCCCCACCAATATCGATGAGCAACGTTCCCTCGTTTGCCAGCTGGTCGAACTGGGGGAAATGTTGCATTACGGCGTTAGCACGGTTATAGGTTTCTTCCGACACTGCCAGTTGGCGCAACCACACACCCGTGCGGTTATACAACTGGTCACGCACAAATTCAGCGTTATCTGCCTCAAAGAAAACATTGCCCGCGAAGCCGGTGTAGTCCTCCACGCCGTACTCCTTGAACACGCGCAAGACGGTATTGAGGGCGGTCTGCAGTGCGTCCGCAGTTTCAACACTAAGAAAATTATCGCTAAAGTTATCGGTGCCAATTGCCACCGGATAAAATCCTCGGTCCAGCTCGTGTAACTGCTGTAAATTTGTCACGCTAAACGCGACGCCTTGACTTTCAATAACAACTAATCCGTAAGGTTGCCCAGCCATTACTACCACCATCCCAGCTACTTTTAGAGTCTGCAAATATGTAGTTCAACAACACTGACCTAATCATAGCACTGTGTGATTTCTAGACACAATCGCGGGGAATAATTTCAGACATTTGCGGCAAAGTGTCGTCCTCGAACAGCCATAAATTTGAGCGCTTGACGGCAACAGGCTACATTCAACGTTCACGGGCGCAATAGTAATCCAACTGTAGTAGAGTAGTATCCTAGTACAACAATCAACCCCCAACGCCAACAATCAAACAAAAAGCCGGTCCCATCAGGCATCCCGGCTCAGTGCTTGTAATATTAAAATTATCAAACTACCAATCAACGGACTAATTTTCGTTCGCCAACAGCTGGTCTGCCAACTTAATCAAGGCTTGCTTGATGATTTCCGGCAGCTTGGGCTGGTCGAACTGCAAATCAATGCAACCCATCAACTCGCTAATCATATTTTGGGTGTTGGTGTGCAAAATTGCTTCCAGGTGCGTATTCGCAAACGCAAGAATTAGCGAGTAACACCGGGCGTTATTCAGGCAAGCGTTCATCAGCGCCATCCGTTCCAGTCCCCGGGCCTCGTCAACTGACACCAACTTGTGCGTATGCGCAACGTGATCAACAATCTGTTGCTGAGCCGCCAACACGTCGCTAGCAAAGTCGCTCTTCCATTTATTCATAAAGGTGACCGTCTCACCCGTAATTACCGCGGGGTTCTGGCCCCGGCGTTTAATATTATTTGTGGGCATATTACCATTCTTTCTACATAACAGTATCGATACCGTCATACCACTAATCAAGTTATCCGGCAAAGGTGGTTGCTTCATTATACCGAAAATTCGGTTCATTTCGACACGTTGCCGTTTAAAGACTTTCTTCAATTACTTCGGTTTTGGTTAAATCGGTATGAAAGCGCATTAACGTTCACTAAAAAGTCACATTTAACACCGCCAAACGCGGTATAGTATGGTTTAAATTAACATTGATAATCGAGGTTAACGCGATGCCAGATTTATTTAGTTTCGTAGAACAATATGGCGATCAAACTTTCGCTGACAAGCCACTCACCGACGTGGACGCAGTCATCATCGCCCAACTCGCCTACCTGAATTTCCCCCAGTTTGCCGGCCACTACGCCATCAACACCCTCACGGAGTTTCAGCTGGGCCGCCTCACCGACCAGGTCTGGGAACAGACCAAGAGCCTGAAACTCTTGCAGCTAATGGCCCAAAGTCGTCGTTACCGCGAACTACGGTGCGTCCAGACAGTCTCGCTGGACGGACTAAACGGGCATTGTACGGCAATGGACTTCGACTTGGATGGACGTTTTCACTACGTTGCGTTTCGCGGGACGCAGTCTGATTTCCGCGACTGGCGGGAAGATTTCACGATGGCTTTTAAAAAAGTAATCCCAGCGCAAAAATCAGCGTTGCGGTTTCTCGAACGCGCCATGAAACAAAACACCGGGACCTATTACGTTGGCGGTCACTCTAAAGGCGGCAGCTTGGCGGTGTACGCCTTCAGTCACCTAACGAGAGCATTGAGTGCGCGCGTTCGTCATTGCTTTAGTCTTGACGCGCCGGACCGGCTACCACACGGCCGTATTCGCAGTCGGATTACCAAGCTAGTACCGCAAAGCACCTTTATTGGTATCCTGCTAGACCCCACCGCCGACTTTCAGGTTATCGCCGCCCATGCCGTTTGGATGGACCAGCACAACCCGTTCACCTGGACCACAGCGGGCGACAGCTTCCTCCGGCGTGCGCGTATCGATGGATGGGCGCACTACTGGCAACACACGCTGGCTGGGTGGGTCCGTAGCCTCGACCGCGAGCACATCGAGCTATTCGTAGACGGGCTGTTTGGGGCACTTAGCCGCACCGGCACGAACAACTTTGAGCAATTCGGTTCAAAGTGGCAGAGCAACTTGAGGCGCTTGATTCGCGAGCTTGGTCGCGGTCAATCGCGTACGCGAACGGCCATGCGTGAAACCACGCGCCGCCTGTTACTGTCGGGTCTCTCGGCCGTGCCAGCGCTGATTGCTCCCCCAACGGGTCAACAAGCCAGTACCGGTACCCATAATTGGTAGATGGCCCAAGCCAATTTTACAACCAATTTGTTTATTTCCAGGCTCTTAATCATGGCCCTTGGTCGCCGTCAGCATTGACCTTTCACGGCAATTTTCACAAACTGTGGATAACCACGATAACGGTTTCTAGAATGTCGGCTTCCCTATCACAATTGCTGTGGTTTCGCGCTTTTCCCGCTCTGGGGCCTTTGTTGGCATTACGGTTTGGCGTCACCACCACTTGCAAAGAATAATTAGTATTCATTGGCGCTTTCAGAAAACGCTGTGCATAAATCAATTGGCGCCCGGCGTCACGGGACTGGTTGACGACGAAATACCACTGTATATTCCCACGCAAATTATGCATCAGTTGCCGTTTGTACCATACCAATTCACTAACCAATCAATTAAGCACCCAATCTGCGATCCCCACACATACTCCGTGTGGAGATTGCAGATTGGGTGCCTTTTAATTCGCTTGGGGGCCAAGTCCACGACGGTACATCCAGTACACTAAACCAGCAAGCGGTAGTGTACACATTAACGCCGGGTAAAACCAGCCGTATGGTAGAAAGTCGAACAACGCCCCACCAATAATCGGTCCTAAAACCATTCCGGAATCCATCCCAATGTAAAAGGTACTGTTGGCCAGCCCCTGTTCGTTCAACGGCGCTACCAATAACGCGGTTGCTTGGCACACTGAGTACATCAGGCCATAACCGCCCGCTAAACCCAGGGCGGCAACTACGAGCATGCCATCATTGACCAAGAAGGTTAAGCCCAGCATTCCAACTAGGTTGCTGGCAATCCCGGCTAACAAGAAAACTTTGAATGGTACCCGGTCGAAATAATCCTTCAGTGCCAGTCGCAAAACTAATAAAATGCCTGCATAAATCAGGAAGAAACTGCCCACAGCCACGTGCAGGTGCCGTACCGCGACGTACTCGACAATGTACGACTGCGTAGCAAAGTACGGAATGGATAAAATCATGATTAGTAAAGCAATTGGTACAACCCGCGGCTGGACAATACGCACGTGGTGCTGAGTCGGCGCGACTTTGCGTACGACCGGTTGCCCGTGATTCGCCACAAACTGAATTAAAATGATTAGTAGCAGGCTGAACGCAGCCGCGCACAGGAACGCCCAACGGTAGCCAAACCGGCCATACATGAAAATCCCCAGGGCCGGGGCAATTGCCATCCCCAACGCGTTCATCATACCGTAGTAGCCCATCCCGGTGCCGATCCGGTCGCGCGGCAGCAATCCGGACAACCAGGTAGCCATGCAGACCGAACACAAAGCAAAGCCGAACCCGTTAACAATCCGAAACAGCACCACCATCCACGGGGCCACGGACAGCGCGTAACCAATTCCGGCGATTAACAGGAGAATTCCACCCAGTAAAGCCAGGCGGAATTTAGACACCCGGTCGGTTAACTGCCCAGCAAAGGGGCGGAAAAGCAACGAGCACAGGTTCATGCAGGCCGCCACCATGCCCGCCACTAACGCACTAGCACCAATGCTGTGCGTAAAACCCACGATGAGCGGATTAATGAGCATGGATGACGACATGTAGCAGAAACTACCCAGCAGGATTAATACGGCATCCCGACCAAACAACCGTTTTTTTGCAGACACAATTGGCCTTCTTTCTGAAACTTCTTCGCCATTTAGTGTACCATACGGACCGTCGCCGCTGTGACATACCGCCCACGCGGCTTGCAGCCGGCGACCCACAATACGGCCATGCCACCCCCACAATCAGTCCGGGCATTCACCAACTTTGGCTACAAAAAAGCGTGGCTCAGCGCCTCCTCGATGGGAATTGGCACTAACCTACGCTACACTCCCAGAATTTAATCTTGCGGAGCTCCATTAAAATTATACGTACTGCAACTGCTTAGCCTCACTGTAGGCCGCGTCAATCGTACCGCCACCCAAGCACTCAGCACCGTCATAGAAGACAACCGCCTGACCGGGGGTGATAGCGCGAACTGGCTGGTCAAAGGTGACCTTGGCCTGCCCGTTGCCCAGCACGTGCACCGTCACACCGGTATCCGCCTGACGGTAACGGAACTTGGCCGTCACGTGGAAATCAGTCCCAGGCTGATGGCCGTTCGCCCAGTTAAGGCCGGATGCGTCCAAACTCGTCGCCATCAGTGCTGGATTATCAAAGCCCTGCCCAACGTACAACACGTTCTTCTGCAGGTCCTTGCCAACCACAAACCAAGGCTCGGAGTTGTCGCTACTACCGCCAATCCCCAAACCAGAACGCTGACCAATCGTGTAGTACATCAGGCCAGCATGCTCGCCCATGTCCTGACCGTCGACGGTCATCATCCGCCCCGCCTTTGCAGGCAGGAACTCGCTCAGGAAGTGCTTGAAGTTACGCTCGCCGATGAAGCAGATACCGGTGGAGTCCTTCTTCATGGCCGTTGCCAGGCCGTTACGGCGTGCAATGGAGCGGACCTCCGCCTTCTGCAGGTGGCCAATCGGGAACATCACCTTCTGCAACTGCTCCTGGCTAAGCTGACTCAGGAAGTACGTCTGGTCCTTGTGCTGATCGGCACCGCGCAGCATGTGCACCGTACCGTCAGCGTCGCGCTCAACCTGAGCGTAGTGCCCCATTGCGATGTAGTCCGCATCCAGCTCCTCGGCATAGTCGAGGAAGGCCTTGAACTTAATCTCCTTGTTGCACATTACGTCCGGGTTAGGCGTACGCCCAGCCTTATACTCATCCAGGAAGTACGTGAACACGCGGTCCCAGTACTCCTTTTCAAAGTTGATGCCGTAATACGGGATACCGATTTGATCCGCCACTTTGGCTACGTCTTCGTAGTCCTCCGTGGCAGTACAAACGCCATCGTCGTTGCTGTCGTCCCAATTTTTCATGAAGACGCCCACAACATCGTATCCCTGCTGCTTAAGTAACAGCGCGGCAACGGAGCTATCCACCCCGCCTGACATGCCCACAACTACTCGTGTGTTGGCATTATCCACATTAATCACCATCATTTCGTTAAAATTCTAAAATCCACGGTTTGAAGGTCGGGAATTCCAGTACTTACCAGTATAAAGTCCATGACGACAAAACGCAACGCTTTGTAAAAGTAAGCGGGGCGTCGACCCGGTGATTTGGGGTGCCACACAGTAACCAATGCTACGGTAGTGGTCGACGGCAGCGTCGGCCGGACCGGTAAGCTGCGGCTTCCGTGGGGCGCTCCATGGTAATCCAC
>NZ_BCVS01000088.1:0-10128 GCF_001591865.1 Lacticaseibacillus pantheris DSM 15945 = JCM 12539 = NBRC 106106 | reverse complement strand
GGAGTACCCCACGAAAGCCGCAGCTCAGCGACCCGACCTACGCTGCCGCCAACCACTAACGTGGATTACTTCCCCAACCCAGGCCTCAGAACAACTAGGAAATTAACGCTGTTAATAACCACTTATTTGGACACTTATACATTTTTGCGTTAAAATTACATTAATTATTCGCTTGGAGAGCGATGATGATTATACAAATGGAGTTACAAGGGGGGTTGGGCGTATGGTTGCGTACGCATACCTGTTCGATAAACATGATCGACTTTGTCTAGAAATACTTGAACGGCTTAATACTAACCGGCACCACAACTTGTTACATAAAGCGCTGGCGGAGGAAATGCACCTCACACCCTACCAGGTCAATACCAACCTGGATTATATGAACATGATTCTCGCTAACATGAGTGACGCCCAAATCGAAAAGCGTGACGATGGTTCCTGGCAGGCAGTCGGCCTGAATGGCAACGTACTGAAGCGGATGACGGTTCAGTTGCTCGAGCAGTCGGTGGCCTTTAACGCGTTCAATTACTACCACTTCTATGATCAACGCGAAACGATTACCAGCTTCATTGAACGCCGCTACATCGTCCACGGCACCTTTGCCCGGGCCACCCGGGCCTTACGGCAACGGTGGGGGCACAACATGGGTCACGCCGGTAATTACTACGACGAGGCCGCCATTCGTTTGTACCTCCTCCAACTGTATTACGACGAGTACCACGGCGTCTGCGACCCCTTCCCGGAAATTGCGGAGCAGACCGCGGCCATCACGAACTGCGTGCAACAGTTTATCGATGGGCCACTCCTGCCCACTCAACTAACGCGGCTCAATATTTTTACGGGCGTTTGGCTGTTGCGGCAACAAAATCAGGGCATCATGACGTCCAAGATTTATCCCACTTTAACCATGGCTCCATTCGACAAACTCCGTATCCAGCTGCGTCAGTTGGGTGCGAACGTCAACGAAGCAGAGTTAAATTATTACTGCAATTTTTTGATTGCCCAAAAATACATTCCTTGTACCAACACCTCAACGGATGTCATCCTGCCAGTAGCCGGCTTGCTCACCAACGAGTTCCTGCAACTGGTGCGGCGGAACGATGCTATCAGCCTCTCACCCGTGGCAACCAAGCTGTTAACACGCCGGCTCACCCAAGTCCATCGTCAACTGACCAGCTTCATGCCTGCCGCCGCACAACGGGATAACGAAGAGCTACGACAATTCTTCATGCAACTGTACCCAGTATTCAATAACTTGGCCAATACGTTCATTGAACAAATTGAGCGCCACCCAGAAATCATTCTCACCGACAGCGCACGGGTTAACCTCTACTTCAGTTACGTTACCGCGCTCATTGATGTAAGCCAGGCGGGCACCAACACCCGACCGGTCAATATCTGCGTTGATTTTTCCGAAGACGCCCGCTTCAACCAGTACGTACTGACCGTTATGAACACCTTTGGCGGAAACGTTATCCGCGTTAAGCACGCACTCCGGCCAGAAACCGACATTTACGTTTCCGACTTCAAAGCACCCAACCTCAAAATGACGCAGGTCATCTGGCCTAATACGCCGACGCCCCATGACTGGGTCGAGCTGGCGCAAGATATCCGCAACTGTCAAAGCGACAATACAGGCAGCACGGCCACACAAAATCACCGCACGGCATAATTAATCGTCCCAACAAAATAGGCGCAAAGTCGTTACCACCCTTGATGATGGTAGCAGCCTTGCGCCTTGTTTTATGTTCGGTCACTGTTACTTTTGCGCTGCGACGGTTGGCTTAAGGACCGATTTAGCCACAAAGGTGAAGAAGTATTTCTGCCCCTTTGCGTTTGGGTGCACCGCGTCATCGTTGAACCAATCCTCATGTGACTGGGACTCAGCGTACCAGTTCACAAAGGTCAGGTTGCTATACTTGCGGGCCATTTTGCGCATCAGTGCGTTGTCGTCACTCTCCCACTCACGACCAACGGCATTCACGCCAACCCAGAAAATCCGGCGTTTGGCACCACAAATCTGCTCAATCTGGGCGACCAAATCGGCCGTGATGCGGCCGTTTGTACCCAGTTCGACAATCACGGTGTGCGCCAGTTGCCCTTGATCCGCCCATGCTGACAAAATGGCTGGGCCAGCGGTAGCCTGCCGACCCACCTGCGCGTCCAGGTTAATCTTGGGAAAGATTTCTTTGAACCCGTACTCGCTGCCGACGGTAAGTGAGTCGCCGACCATCGAAATCGGCATGTTGCGCGCGTACTGCGTCTCCGCATAGGTCAGCCCGTAACGTTCGTACTTCTCAAAGACGGGGTCAGCCGCACGTTCCTTTTGCAGTCGCTGTTTGTCGGCAGCAGTTGCCTGCTTACCAGCGCCCTTTTGAACCTGCGAAGACTTTGTGGCAGTCGCGGTCGAACTGGCGGGCGCCGTCGCGTGGTTAATCCACATGATACCCGCGATGACGACCACGATGGCAACCACTGCGGCCGCGCCAATGATCGCCCATTGCTGTGACTTTTTCAATACACCCTACCCCATAACTATTTATTCAAGCGGCCGCACGCGTGTCGCACGATACTGACCGGTAATGCCGTCAAAGCCGAATTCGCCCTCTTCGGCATCAAATTCAATCCGTTCGTCCTCATCGAGAAGGAAACGGTCAATGTCGGTGCCATCAATGGCGTGATACGGTAAAAAAACAACTTTGCCATCATCCGCATCAATGATACCCCGACCCAGACCGGGATCATACCAGCGCACCCTACCTAGTTGCATGTGCCCGCCCCCTTGCTTAATTCACCAACCTATCGATTCAGCAGCAAAGCCGCGGTAGGCATGGCCGCTAGTCCCGGATACATATATAAACCCGGATCGATTAGCATGTGAATAGATGTTCTACCCCATTATACTACTTACCGGCGTTGAGGACACATCATTTGTGGGCAAAAATATAACGTTGGCGGGTTGGGGCCCGGGGCCGCGAAGTGGTGGTGATGCTACGGCTTGGTGAACTGCTCCACAATGACCGCTGCTAGGGCGAAACCTCCAACCGGCAAGCCCCGCCGGTTTCCGGTGCGACTACAATTCTTCCAGACAAAAAAGTGCCCCTGCGCCACGACTTTGCGTCAGCGTAGAAGCACTTATTCTTTTCTTTATTGCGGGGCGATCATTCCACCTGCGTCGACGGCTGCCGCCCGCGCACAATCTTCTTACGTAATTCCTCAATGAAGAAGACTGGCAACGGGATGCAGACTAGGAAGACCCATTCTTGCCAGTGTAGCGGCCCAGTCTGGAACACATCCTGTAGAATCGGTGCGTGCATCAACGCAATCAAAATCAGGAATTCAACCACAATCCCGACGTTAATCTTGAAGTTCTTCCACAGCCCAATGCTGAAGACCGACGCATTGCGCGTCCGACAGTTCATAACGTTGGCCATCTGCACGAAGATCACGCACGCCAGCGTCATCGTCGTCGCCGTGATGTAGCCCTTGGTGCCATCCGCTGCCAACGCCACGCTCGGCCAGCCGTTCAGGTAGTTCACAAAGAAGTAACCACCTGCAGAAACCACGGCGCCAATCATCCCATACCAAGCAAACGCGCGCCATAGGACGTTCTTCGTCAGTAAGTGCGACGTCTGTGCACGCGGCGGTTCCTTCATAATGCCCGGTTCTGCCCGCTCAGCACCTAACCCCAAAGCCGGGATCATATCCGTTCCCAGGTCAATGGTCAGAATCTGCATAACGGTTAGCGGCAACGGAATCAACCCGCGGCTTAACAGGAACAGGACGGACGGAATCGCTTCACCCACGTTGGAGTTCAGAATGTAGGTCAGGAACTTCTGAATATTGCTGTAGACGGTGCGGCCTTCTTCAATCGCGGCCACAATCGACGCAAAGTTATCATCGGTGAGCACCATATCCGCCGCGTCTTTGGCAACATCGGTACCCGTAACCCCCATGGCCACACCAATGTTGGCTTTCTTCAGGGCTGGAGCATCGTTGACCCCATCACCAGTTGAGGCCACAATCTCGCCCATCTCTTGCAACGTGGACACAATTTTATACTTCTGTTCTGGAGCCACACGCGCAAAGATTAATTCTTCCTTGAACGCGGCCTTCAAATCGTCTTTGCTCATGTCCGCCAACTCAGTCCCCGTAATGACGCGGGCCTGGTTGCTCGACACAATCCCAATCTGGGCAGCGACGTTACGGGCAACCACCGGGCTGTCCCCCGTCACCATGATGATACGGATGGACGCGTCGTGACATTCCTTAACCGCCTGGAAGATTTCCGGACGGGCGGGGTCTGCCATTGCGGCCTGTCCGACCAGAATCAGGTTGGACTCGCACGTATCAACCGTTAAGTCGTCAAGGTTTGCCGGTACCTGATCCGCCGGGATGTCCCGGTAAGCCACGGCCAACGTCCGCAAACCGGACTCGGCATAATCCTGTTCCGCCTTTATGGCTGCCTTCTTATCGGCATCCGTGATTGGCCGAACCGTTTCACCTTTGTCCAACACATCAGAGCACTGGGACAACATATCACCCAGCGAACCCTTGACGTTAATGCGCAAACCGCCATCGGGCAATTTGTTCAAAGTCGACATGCGCTTCCGCACGGAGTCAAAGGTCAGTTCCTTGACCCGCGGCATCTGCTTGTTCAGCTCGTCGGCATTAACGCCACCCTTTTCGGCCATGATAATCATCGCGGCCTCGGTCGGCGTCCCCAGCAACTTGGGAGCTTCTTTGGGATCATTACCCTGCTGAACACGGGTATCGTTGTCAATTGCAGAAATCTCTAATAATGTCTTGAGTTCAGGTTCGTCTTCCAGGTGTACGTGGTGCCCACGGCGGAGAATCTTACCGTTGGCGACGTAGCCCGTCCCCTTCACGCCGTATTCGCGGAACGGCAGCCAAATATGGTTAACCGTCATCTGGTTTTGGGTCAGCGTCCCGGTCTTATCGGAACAAATCACCGTCGTCTCCCCCAGTGTTTCCACCGAGTTCAAGTCCTTGACCAGCGCGTGTTTCTTCGCCATCCGCTGCACACCCTGCGCGAGCGACAGCGTTACCGTTGGTAGCAGTCCTTCAGGAATAAACGCCACGATCATCCCCAGCGCAAAGATGAACGACTTGGCCACCGGATATTTAACCACAAAGATGGCCAGGACAAAGAAGAGAATCCCAATACCAATCGCGATGATTGACAGTTGCCGCGTCAGCCGGTTCAGCTCCAGCGTTAGCGGGCTGTCCTGGTGCGTCTGTTGCTGGGTCAACTGGGCAATCTTACCAAACTCGGTCGTCATCCCCGTGGCCAGCGCCACCGCGGTCCCGGTCCCGGCGCCCACGTTGGTGCCTTCATAGATCAGGTTAGCCTCGGCGAACTGGCCTTCACCAGGGTCGTAGTCCACACTCTTGCTTTCGGGCACGGACTCACCAGTCAAAGCCGACTGGTCAACCTGCATGGAGCTAGCCTGAATCAGCATGGCGTCCGCCGAAACGGCGTCGCCGGCCTGCAAATCAAAGACGTCGCCGGGCACCAGCTCGGTGGTCTCAATCTGCGTCAGTTGACCGTCCCGATGCACGTTCACGTACGTCGGCAACATTTTCATCAGCGAATCCGTTGCCTTTTGCGCGGCGTGTTCCTGCCAGAAACTGAACACACCATTAATGATGTTGACTGCCCAAATGGCAATCCCTAGCTCCATCATGCCAGCTACTACGGCGATAATACCGCCCACCCAGAGTAGCCAGGCCATCAGGCTAGTAAAGTTTTTCAGGAAGGCTTTTAGCTGAGATTGCTTTTTGCTCTTCTGTATCTCGTTGGGACCATACTGACGAAGCCGCTTAGCAGCCTCGTCACTGGTTAGGCCCGCAGCGCTAGTACCAAAGTCGTTATAGACCGACGCAACTGGTTCCTTCGCGTAGTCCTGCGGCGTCTTCTTGGCGTCACGCTGAACTTGTTCACTCATCTCAATGTCACCTCATCTAAAAGTGGTGCGCCGTGATGCCACAGCGTACGGAATCTTGGCTTGCGCCAAGTTGTGCGGTCCAGAACCACACGGTTGAACTATACAGCGGTATAACACAAGACGGCCACAAACTGCAACCAGCGGTGCGACCTTCGTCCCACCGCTGGTATTCATTTCGGTCAATCTGTAAGGTAATTTTAACACCATCAACGGTGAGTGAGGGCACCGCCAGTAAATAAAGTGACCAGTTACTCACTCGCACCGACTTTATGCATCCAGACCTGCAGATTCTGGATGCACAGCTAGACCATTGTAAATAGTTGTCTCCAGCACGTTTATATCCCGCATCGTGTCCACTGGTACGTCGGGGCTGACAAGGTAGCGCTGTAAGAAGTACACACCTAACTGACCGATAATCGTCCTGACAATATCGGCGGCTGTCATCTCGGGACGAACCTTGCCCGTCGCCTGCAGGTGCTGCATAATCTGCACGCCCCGTATCGCCGCACCGTTATCCTGGTTGGGGTTCATTAGTTTGCTGAGACCCTGCTGCCGCAAGTCGGCTTTTGTTAGCACCTGCGTCAACAAAATAATGACGGCGTCAGCGTTCACCTGCAAAAAGTGCAGCCGGTCGGTCACAATATAATTTACGATTGCTTGCAGGTCATCGCCTGCAGGAATACCCGCGATAAAGCTCGCCTGGTACAGCCCAAACATATTGTTCACAATCGGCTCGAGAATTGCCAGCAGCAACTCCCGCTTTGTTTTGAAGTACTTAAAGATGGTTGCCTGACTAATGCCGGCAGCATCCGCTATCTGCTGCGTGCTCGCCCCGTCGTACCCGTTGGCGGCAAACACTTCCAGGCCCGCCAGTAAGGCTTTGCGCTTGCCCGGTGGCATCGTTTGTTCACCTAACCACGCCCGGTAATCAACAAAGACGTTATCCGTCGACTCTTCCATTGCCATTACTCCTATCTCTCTACCTTCTCATCACCACAAACCGACCAACATTCCCCGCCGGCCGGTTTGTAATTACCACATATATAATTAAACTTTACGGTAACGTTTGAGGCCCACCACGTTCAGTGCGGCCAGCACCACCACGAAAATTACCAGGATGACCAGGTCGAGCCAGATGCTGCCCAAACCATCCCCGTTAAAGATGATAGCATTTTGCGCGTCCGCCGCGTAACGCAACGGGAAAATGTAGCTCACGTAGTCCAGCCACTTTGGTAGGGAATCCAGTGGGATCAGACCCGACAGAAAAATCTGCGGCACTATCACGATGGGAATAAACTGCATCATTTGAAATTCGGATGCTGCCAACGTGGATAGGAAGATGCCGGCGGCCAACGCCACGAACGAGACTAACACGTTCACCAGCACTACGTTGACGAGGCTGCCCACAATCTCGACGTTCAACAACCAGACGGTCGTAATCACAATCACGATTGTTTGCAGGAGCGCCAGAATTCCGTACGTTCCCAGGTAGCCAAGCACAATCTCGCTCCGCCGCACAGGGGTGGCCAGCACCCGGTCAAGTGTGCCCGTGGACCGTTCCTTGAGGAGGGCCATACCGGACACCAGGAAGACGAACAGAAAGACGAAGAACGCCATCATGATGGGCATGATTTTGTCAAAGTAGTTGGTGTTGCTGTCACCGTACACGTAGTGGTTGTGCACCTTGACCGCTTTGGTAGCCGTCTTCTTGGTCGGTGTAGCACTCGCCGACGTACTCCCGGCTGCACCCTGCTGGGCAGCGGCCTGGGCCTGCATCTTCGCCTGCAAAGTCGCGTTGGCCATTGCCAGCTTGGTGACCTGCTCACTGAGTTGTTTGAGCGTCGTGCTGGTCATGCTGCTCTGGAAGGCCATCTTGGTTACGCTCGTTTTGGTGGAATCCGTATTGGCGTAGGTGATGTCAAAGCGATTATCGCGTTCCTTAACGATGGCGTCCACTTTGCCAGACTTTAGTGCCGCCTTGGCGGAATGCGTGGTGGCGTACCGGTGCGTGCTAACGTGCTTGACGTCATTAAGCTGCGTGCGGAGGCTACTTTGCACCCCGACCGTGGCCACATCGACGTGCGTCGTGGAATTGACGGAGAACACGACACTCATCAACCACATCACCAGCACTGGCGCCACAAAGACAAGTGCAAGGGTTCGGGGATCCCGCACCAGTTCCTTGGCAATTCGCTTCATTAACTCAATTATTCGCCGCATTAGAGTTCACCTTCCGCCTTCAAAAATACTTCCTCGATCGTGTCCACGTTGTAGTCCGCCTCAAGTTTGGCCGGGGCGTCAAACGCCATGACTTTGCCACCCAGCAGCAACGCCACGCGGTCACACTTCTCCGCCTCATCCATCACGTGCGTCGTGATGAGGACGCTACTGCCCGCCTGGACGGCCCGCCGCAGCTCTTCCCAAATGCGGATGCGCAGAGCCGGGTCAATCCCGACGGTGGGCTCGTCGAGAACGAGTAGCCGGGGTGAATGCAGTAAGGCAATTGCTAAGGACAGGCGCCGCATCATCCCACCGGAGTAGCCCGAGACGCGCTTGCCGAGGTCACCGGTAAGGTCTACCACCTGCGCCACCCGGTCGATCTCAGCGCCAAGCGTATCCTTGGGTAGCCCCTTCATCACCGCGAAGAACTCGAGGTTCTCACGGCCAGTCAGTGTGGTGTACAAGGCGTCGGACTGGGCCATGTAACCGATTTGCCCGAGCAGGACGCGGTTAGGCATCTCCGCGCCGTATACTTTGGCGCTACCGCTATCGGCGAATTCCATACCCAAAGTCGTCTTGATGACCGTTGACTTACCCGCACCAGAGGGGCCAATGAGCCCCAAAATTTCGCCTGATTGTAGGTCCAGGTCAACACCGTTGAGCACGGTTTGCTGCCCAAACCGCTTTGTTAATCCTTGCAATGTAATCACGTCTGCCATGCCATTGCCTCCTCAAATTCTTTCGGTGAGTAATCACTCACTCACCTGACGTAAAAGAGAATACAACGAAATTAATTGGCGGTCAAGTCGGAAATAAAAATTAGTCAAAAAAGCCATCCCTCAGAAAATCAGGACGGCAATTACACATATTCTATCTAGAATTACTACTGTCACGTCGGCGAACGCGGGTGATTGCCCAGGCGAAGGCCGCCGCAATAATGGCAACCACGAGTACGGTCACGATTACGGGCCACTGCCCGCTTGTAACCAGATCACCACCAAAGGCGTAGACGAACGCGATGGCGCTGGAACCAACAATACAAGACGCGACGTAGCGCCGCCGCGAAATAACCACCTCGTTGGCTGCCACGTTAACGAGCATCGTCGGAATCATGGGCACCGCGTAGCCCACGGCCAGCCCCAACTCGGGCCAGCGGGCGCTAGTCAGTAGCCGGTACAGCCAGGTATCGGGCGGTTGTCGACGCCTTTGCACCCGGCCGAAGAGGTAGTATTGCAGCATGTTACCGCAGCTCATCCCCACGGCGTCGACGAGGAACCCCCGCCAGTGGCCGAAACACACGCCGGCGAAGAACGCGAGCACGGCGATGGGTACACCGGGGATGTTGTTCACGATGACGAGGAGCAAGGCAAAGATGAAGAGGTCGATGGGCCCAAGTGAGCGCATGGCTAGCAGCCATACCTTGTAATGCCGCGCAGAGCGCCAAAGGTCTGTGAGCTCGTCCCAGTAACGAATACCGAGAATCAGCACCAGTACGATGGCCACCACCAACAGTATGGTCCGGGCGCGCCGACTTTGCCAATCCGTTTCTAACCACCGCATACCCGCACCTCCTTTACGTCGCCAACCCAGCACTTCGCTAGGTGAGTCCATGCTCACCCAACACCAACGGAATGATAATACGGCACCACGGTTGGGGTGTCAACACTGCGCTGCAGGGTTTGTGCAGGCAAAGTGGAGGTGGGGTTGCGGCTTTGTGAACCGCTCCGTGGATTGCGGCAGTAGTGGCCGCCGACAGCGTCGGTCGGACCGGTGAGCGGAGGCGTGTGGGGTCGGAGTGGTAATCACTGCCACTACCTATCGGGAACCCGCGGGCGTGGTTTGGGGTGGAGGCGTCGTGTCCGGAGACGTGGTTGCTGCGACCCCGGAGCGCCGTAGGAACGCAGTGACGTACGGCGGCAGATAATTGAGATTGAGCGTA
>NZ_BCVS01000087.1:0-10465 GCF_001591865.1 Lacticaseibacillus pantheris DSM 15945 = JCM 12539 = NBRC 106106 | reverse complement strand
CCCCACGTAAGCCGCAGTTCACCGGTCCGACCGACGCCGCCGGAACCCACTAACGTAGCAACTCACGGCGTGGGACACGCAAGCCCCAGCCCCACCACCGCTTTGCCAGCACGGCCACCTGGAGGTCACACGTAGCCGTGAAACTGTGCTAACATATGGGCAAAAGCTTTACGAAAGGGTGTTCATTATGACAGCTACTCTACCTACCCGTGACGAAGTACCCACCGACCTCACCTGGGATTTATCCACGATTTTTGCTGACGACGCGGCCTGGCAAGCGGAGTTTACCGCTGTACAGGCGCTCATTCCCGATTTAAAGGCGTTGCAAGGCACGTTGGGTCAAGGCCCCGACGCGTTAGCTAGCGGTATCAATCAGATTCTGGCCGCGTTCCGCCGCCTGGAAAAAGTGTACGTGTACGCGTCATTGAAAAGTGATCAGGATACTGGCAACAGCCAGTACCTGGGCTTTAAGGCCCGCGTTGAGAGCCTAGCGACCAGTTTCTCTAGCGCCACAGCCTTCATGAATCCTGAAATCATCGCCATTCCTGCGGATACCCTGAATGATTGGGTTGCGCAGAACCCGGAACTGCAGCACGCCGATCATTTTCTCGATAGCATCACGGCGGAGCGCGACCACGTGCTGGATGCCGCCACCGAGAGCCTGCTGGCGGCGGCCGGCGACGCCTTGGACGGGACCGAGAAGACGTTTAACGTGCTGAATAATTCTGACATTGACTTTGGCATGGTGCAGAACGACGACGGCGACTTTGTCGAACTCAGCCATGGCCTGTACGACGAGCTGATCCATAGCACGCACCGGGATGTGCGCCAGGGAGCCTTCGAATCCCTCTATGCCACCTACGATTCACTGAGTAACACCTTCGCCGCCACTTTGTCGGGCAAAGTCAAAGCCGATAACTTCCGCGCTGAGGCGCATCGTTATCCAAGCGCTCGGGCCGCGGCCATCAACGGTAACCACATCCCCGAATCGGTGTTCACCACCCTCGTGGAGCAGGTCAACGCCCACTTGCCGCTGTTGCACCGGTATGTAGCGTTGCGCAAACGCGTGCTGGGACTGGACGAACTCCACAGTTACGACCTGTACACGCCGCTAACCGGGAAACCTGCGTTGAGCTACAACATCGTGGAGGCTAAGGGTGAGGCGGAACGTGCCCTGGGCGTACTGGGTGACGACTACGTTAGCCACGTACACGACATTTACGATCACCGGATGGTCGACTTTGTGGAGAATAGCAATAAACGCTCGGGTGCCTATTCTGGCGGTGCGTATGATACCAACCCCTTCATTTTGATGAGCTGGCACGACTCGCTGGACTCCCTCTACACTTTGGTGCACGAAACCGGGCACTCCGTCCACAGCTGGTACTCGCGCCACAACCAGGACTACATGTACGGTGATTACCCAATCTTTGTGGCCGAAATTGCCTCCACGACGAACGAAAACCTGCTGACAGATTACTTGTTGAAGCATAATGATGATCCGCAGGTCCGGGCGTTCCTGTTGAACTATTACCTGGACGGGTTCAAAGGTACCATCTTCCGGCAGACCCAGTTTGCCGAGTTCGAGGATTGGATTCACCGCGCGGATCAGGCAGGTACGCCGCTGACGGCCGACGCCATGTCTGACCAGTACGCTGCGATTAACGCGAAGTATTACGGTGACGCGCTGGTTGCGGACCCCGAGATTAGTCTCGAATGGGCACGCATCCCGCATTTCTACTACAACTACTACGTCTACCAGTACGCCACCGGTTTTGCGGCCGCCACGACTTTGGCCAAAGGGATTACCACGGGTACCACCGGCGCGGTCGACCATTACCTTGGATACCTCAAGGGTGGCTCGGCTCAGTATGCCATTGATACTATGCGTGGAGCCGGCGTCGACATGACCAAGCCCGACTACCTGGAAGAGGCGTTCGGTGTCTTTGAGGATCGGCTGTCAGAATTGGAACAGTTGTTGTAATTACGAATAGGGGATTAATATGCAACGAATAGGATTTATTGGTACCGGCGTTATGGGTACTGGCATCATTAACAACCTGCTGGGTGCTGGCTACGAGGTGACGGTGTATAACCGCACAAAGGCCCACGCACAGGCAGTATTGGATCGTGGCGCACGCTGGGCGGAGACGCCAGCCAAAGTCGCGGCGGATACTGCCATCACCATGAGCATGGTGGGGTTCCCGCAGGACGTGGAGAATATCTACTTTGGTGACGACGGTATTTTAGCGGGTGCTGAACCTGGCCAGCTGGTAGTGGACATGACTACCAGCACGCCCACGTTAGCCCGTAAGATTACGGCGGCTGCCGGTGAGCGCGGCGTGGTTGCCCTTGATGCGCCGGTTTCGGGTGGCGATGTTGGTGCAAAGAACGGTACGCTGACGGTGATGGTCGGCGGCGATGCGGCGGCCATGGCGACCCTGCAACCGATCTTTGATGTAATTGCCGGTTCCGTTCACCGCTTTGGCGAGGCCGGCATGGGTCAGCACGCCAAAATGGCGAACCAGATTATGATTGCCGGCACGATGACTGGTTTGACCGAAATGCTGGTTTACGCGCTCGCAACGGGGTTGGCGTTGAACGACGTCCTGGCGACCGTGGGCGCGGGTTCCGCGGCTAACTGGAGTCTGGATAACTACGGTCCGCGGGTACTCAAAGGTGATTACACACCAGGATTCTTTGCCAAGCATTTTCTGAAGGATCTGCGGATTGCGCTTGATGAGGCCGATAAGATTGGTCTCGATTTGCCCGCCACGCAGACGGCCAAGCGGCTGTACGAACGGTTGGTTGACGCCGGCCACGGGGATGACGGGACGCAGGCATTAGTCAAGATTTACACGGCGTGGACAAAGTAATTCACGATGATAGACAAAACAACCCCAACAGGACTTGCTGCGGATGCTCAGAGGGCATCAGCGGCGTTCCCGTTGGGGTTGTTTTGTTGAATGGGTTAGTTGTTGTTCTTCAGGTTATCTGGCAAGTCGTTGGCGGCACTAAAGTCAATGGAGATGGTCTTAGGGTGATCCTTCACGATAAGGATGTAGGCGTGGCCCAAGAATGGCTTGTCACCTTTGTAGGTGATGGGGAACTCCTGCGCCGGTGCCGCGTTGCCCTGAATCATCATGGCGTACAGCTCGTCGTCGGTGAAATCGTCCGAGAAAATGATGGCGACGGGTGCGACAACAATCTGGTTGGCCTTAACCATGAGGTTGACGACCTGAAAAATCTGGTCGGTGACTTCTTTGGGGAAGGTTTGCGCAACCGCGTCAGAGACACGGTGCTTCTTGGTTGGTTCAAACATAGTTTTTCCTCCTGTAGTTACGCTGATGTCAGTTTAGCACAAACGTATGCCAGCACCTAAAATTAAACCGTAGATAACCAAAATGCGCGTGCAGCACCTTTTGAGGGTGGCGTCTGCACGCGCATTTAATCATTATAATGCTGAGCTAACGGCGGTTAGAAGTTCACCGTGTCGGGGTCCTGCGCCAATCCGGCCACACCGTGGAGTCCGTCAATCAGTTCCATGTCGTGGTGGGATAATTCAAAGTCGAAGAGCTGGGCGTTTTCTTGGATACGCTCGGCGTGAACGGACTTTGGTAACGGCAGGAAGTCGTGTTGTAGGCTCCAACGTAGTACAAGCTGGGCCACACTCTTCCCGTAACGTTCGGCCATCTTTTGCAATTCGGGCACGCCGAAAATCTTACCGGTGCCCAGTGGACTGTACGCTTCGTTCAGGATGCCGTTGTCCGTGTCAAACTTGGTGACTTCTTCCTGCATGTCGCTAGGGTTCAGGAACAGCTGGTTGACCATTGGCTTGGTGTTGGCCGTCTTGAATAGTTCCTCCAGGTGCTTGACGCGCATGTTGGAAACACCGATGGCACGCGCCTTGCCGGACTTGAGGATTTCCTCCATGGCGCGCCAAGTTTCAGCGTTGCTTTCCTGCCAGTTGTCGCGGAAGGCTTTGGGATTGCCCCAGTGGATGAGGTAGAGGTCCACGTAGTCGGTCCCCAGCTTGGCCAAAGACGTGTCGATAGCCTTGAGCGTGTTGTCGTAACCACGGTCAGAGTTCCACAGCTTGGTCGTGAGGAAGATATCGTGGCGGTCAACGCCGCTAGCTTTCAGTCCCTCGCCAACACTGGCTTCGTTGCCGTAGATGGCTGCGGTATCAATGTGACGGTAGCCGGCATCCAGTGCGGCTTTGACGGAGTCCTTGGCAACCTCGCCGCTTGGCGTTTGCCAGGTACCAAAGCCAACGATGGGGATTTCGACCCCGTTGCTGAGCGTGTACGTGTCGGTTAACTTGGTTAAGTGAGCCATTGTGTTTCCTCCTTATTAATTATCAGTACTAACATTACTTTAGCACAACCGTCCGGCGTTGGGGCAGTTAGCAAAGCAAATAATGCAACCGCTACCAGAGGTAATGTACGGGGCGCTTGATTTTGCGGTCGTAGACGTCCTGGACGATGGCCATCTGGTCGGCGGTCAAAGCAGGTAGATCGGCGGCTACGGTGTTGCGCTCAATCTGGCCGGGGTTGCTGGCGCCGGGGATGACGGCGCTGACGGCGTCGTACATGAGGATGTAACGCAGCGCGGTGGCCGCAAGGTTGTCGGTCCCCAAGCGTTCTTTGAGTTCATCGGCGGCGTTAACACCGGTGAGGTAGTCCACGCCGGAGAAGGTTTCACCCTTGTCGAATAGTTCGCCGTGGCGGTTATTGCTCCGCTGGTCGGTGGGCGCAAAGTGGCTGTTGGCGGTGAGCTTCCCCGTTAGCAGGCCGCTAGCGAGGGGTACGCGGGCCAGGATACCCACGTTGTGCTGCTGGGCGAGTTGAAAGAACAACTCGGCCGGGCGCAGGCGGAACATGTTGAAGATGATTTCGATCGCGGCCACGTTGTAGTCGAGGGCCTTGATGGCCTCCTCGACGCGTTCGACGCTGACCCCGTAGTGCTGAATCAGGCCTTCTTTTTGCAGTTGGTCAAGGGTCCAGAACATCTCGGGGTCGTAGTACGTTTGCATGGGTGGGCAGTGGAGTAAGACGAGGTCCAGGCTATCGGTCCCCATGTTGCGGATGGAGTCCTGCACGTAGCGGCGCAGGTGGTCAGGATTAAAGTGTTCGGCGCTGAGGGGTGTTTCTTTGCGTCCGATTTTGGTGGTGTAATGCACGTCAGGGTGTTGGCGAACAAAGGCGCCCACGGTCCGTTCGCTCGCGCCGTCCTGATAGCCATCGGCGGTGTCGAAGAAATTAACGCCCTGCTCGTAGGCAGCGGCGAGGGTGGCATCGGCGTCCGCCTGGTCAAAGGGAGCGCCCCACTTGCCACCAAGTTGCCAGGTGCCGAGTGAAACAGAGCTGATGTTGAAGCCAGTTTTACCTAGTTGTCGGTATTTCATTAGATATGCCTCCGTAAGTTGGTTGCCAAATTTGTGCAGGGCAACTGCTTGAACTACTACGGTATCAAATTTATACTTAGTCCGGTGAGAGGGCAATAGGGCACATAAAAGTGCCCTGCTATCAATTTGGAGAACGCTCTTATCTTCATGATAGCGTAGCGTCTCCACCGGCCAATAGCACCCCATGCCACTTAACAATAAGGAGAAGCAAATGACAGATGTAGTCCGCAAAGACGTACTCGCACGCCTACAGGACGGCGATTATAGCTGTGCCAAGGAGTTTACGCTCGCAATGTTTGCGGGTAAGTGGAAGCTGATTGTTCTGTGCCATCTAGATGCGCACGGTACGTTTCGGTTTAACGACTTACGGCGATTGTTACCACGAGTGACACACAAGGTGCTCACTAGTCAGTTACGGGAACTGGAGGAGGATCAGCTGATTAGCCGCCGAGAAGTACTCGGACCGCGCAAGAAGGTCTATTACCAAATCACTCCGTTGGGGCACTCGTTAATGCCGATTATTGACGCGATGTGTGATTGGGGCGACGCGCGGATCGCCCAACTACGGGTGGACCCAACATTTTCCGCTGACGAATCAGTTTTGCCCACCGAATAAGGCAAAATGATTACAGACCTGACACATTTTCACTAAAAAAACCTAAACGAAGCAATAACGCGACGGGACATTTGTTTCCTTATGGTATAATTCTCTCGATTAATGGCGAATACGTGTTATTGCCATTACGGCAAAAACCGTGAGAGAGGTACGTAAATGGATTCACGTTCGAATGGCACCAAGAAGGTTCGGCGCGCCCCCCACCATCCGGTGTGGCGCTTTTTAGGTTTTGCGTTCATCGGCATTTTATTTCTGGTGGGTGCTTATGGGTTCCGTGTCTTTTCGGAAACCAAGACGGCGGTTAATGGTACGTACGCTAACGTAACTACTGCTAGTGCAGAGGCCAACAGCAAGCTGATTAAGGATGAAAAGCCCATTTCCATCCTCTTGCTGGGGACCGATACCGGTGCGTTAGGTCGTGGTGCTAGTTGGGGCAAAGGGAATTCCGATTCCATTGAAATTGTCACGATTAATCCGCAGAAGCACAAAACTACGATTACCAGTATCCCCCGTGATACGCTCGCAAAAATTTCTGGGACTGGGGAAATTGCCAAAATTAATGCGGCTTATGCTAGTGGCGGGGAAGAAACAACCCTTAAAACCGTTCAGAACCTGCTGAACATCAAGATCAATTACTACATTACCGTGAACATGAACGGTCTGAAGAAGATTGTGGATGCCGTTGGTGGTGTGGACGTGACGGTACCGTTCAGTTGGAGTGATCCAGACCATGATGGTGGGGACTTCACCAAGGGTAAAGCACACTTAAACGGTACGCGCGCGTTGCAGTTTGCCCGGATGCGTTACGAGGATCCCAAGGGTGATTACGGTCGTCAACAGCGTCAACAGCAAGTCATTAAGGCAATCGTCAAGTCACTGTTATCCGCAAAGACGCTGACGTCGTACGAGAGCGTGTTGGGTTCCCTCAAGGGTAGCCTGAAGATGAACCTCACCTTTGACGACCTACTGTCCATGGCGCAGAACAGCGATTACCGTAAAGCTGGTAACAACATTAAGAAGTATACGTTGCAGGGGAATGACGCGATGATTGATGGCTCCGCCTACCAGGTGGCGTCTACGTCGGCATTGCAAAAGGCCAGCGACCGTATCCACGAACAGTTGGGTCAGTCACAGGAAACGTTGAGTAATTTCAATACACGGCTGAATGCCACGAATTCGGCGTTCTTTGATGGTACGACGACCTCGTACTACACTAGTTCAAGCAGTACGTATGACACTGGGACAACGTCAACGTACGGTACTGACAGCAGCGCGTATGGTGGTACAAGCTCCTATGGTGGGGGCGGGTACTAACTCATAATAGGATGGCATTAACAGGGTCTAGGCGCACCACGTCGAAGTGGATGCACCTAGGCCCTATTTGTATCGTATCGGGCCCGAGTTGGCGTGAACGTGGGTAGCCGTATACGGTGCCCGTATATAAACGTACGCGATGGGAGGCGTGGGGTGGATGGTGTTGGCCGCTGGCGTGTGGGCGGATTCCGGTACTGACCATTGTTATGCCAGTGGTGTACACAAAAACCCCGGCTATGGTCATGACCACAATCGGGGTTCTACAATATCTAATTTAATTAACCAATTACTTCAACGGTGGCGCTGAGCACCCCTGCAGAAGGAATCTGGTTGTTCGGCATAGCGACGTCTAACTGTTGGCTGTTGCTGCTAGCAAACGAACCAGTATCATTGACGACGCGGTACCAAACCGTACCGTCAGACAGGGTAATCTTCAACTGTGTCCCCTTAGGAAAGACGGACAGGTTGGCGGCCACACCACCATAACCGAGGCTGGAACCCATAACTGCAGGGTCGTAGAAGCTCAGTTTGAACGTACCGTAGCTCTTGCCACTAGTGCTCGTGTTAGCTGTACTAGTGGTGGTAGCGTTGCTAGACGTGCTGGCCTGGGATGCAGCGCTAGCTTGTTGGGCCTGAGCCTGATCCTTGGCGGCTTGTTCGGCATCCGCCTTTGCTTTGGCTTCCGCGTCGGCCTTAGCCTGCGCATCTGCTTGAGCCTTAGCGTCAGCTTCGGCCTGTAGTTCTTTTTCTGCTTCGTTATATTCGTTGGTGCCCGGGGTGATTTTGCTGCCCTGGTCTGGAATAGTCAAAGTGGAACCGCTAGCAAGCGTCAGTTTGTTCAACTGAATGTGGTTGGCTTTGGCGATATCATCCAAACTAACACTGTATTGTTCGCTCAATGTTTCAAGGGTATCCCCAGATTGTACTTTAACCTTGACGGACTGCTGGGCGTTGCTAGACGCGTCAACAATCGTACTGGCCTGTGCAAACATTACCCCTGGGATAATGGCAAACGCCGTTGTCACTACCCACTTCATATACGCAACTTTAATAACTATTCACTCCCAAAATTATATGCCGGTGGTTACCCACTGCTTCTCAACAAGGAGCAGTATACGGCCCGTTCATGTCATGGGAGTGCCAGTTAGATTACAAAAGCCGCTTTTTCTGCAACGTTGTAACACACGCGTAATGTAACGAGCGTTTTCTTTGCTTTGTGAAGAAAATATGGCTTTTTTGGGCGGCGGAATTCAAAATAGGGGGGTTGAATGTTACATTCCCCCACTTTCACGGTAATATAACGTAGAAAATGGGCGCGTATTATGCTCTTTGTGTCCACAAACAAAAGTAATTAACGTAGGCTTCCGGCCCGTAGACATATATAATGGAAGTACGATACCTAGAAAGGGTGATGATAGTGGGTCAATTGGTCTCGGTAATTGCGACCGTGCATAATCTTGAACAGTATTTGCCCCGGTTGCTGACCGCCCTCAGGCACCAGAGCTATCAGGACCTGGATATCATCCTAGTTGATGATGGCTCACACGATCAGTCGCCCGTAATTTTGGCGCGGGCGGCTACGCAAGACCAGCGCATACGTTTGTTGCCGCTCACGCCTGCCGGTGGGGTGGCTGCTGCTCGTAATGCGGGGCTGGAATTGGTCAAAGGGGACTACGTCATCTTTGTGGACGGCGACGACTGGATGGGGCGCGATTACGTTCGCCACTTTGTTGAAGGAATAGAGGCCAGCGACGCCGATGTGGTCGCCAATCCCTATATTGTGCAACGCGGTGGTGCCGAGACGGTCGTTGGCGAGGGCCAGTTGCCCCGTTTAATGACGCAGGATGAATTTATGGCCGCTGTGGTTGCGCCCACGGGAGCTATTCGCGGTTATCTATGGAACAAAATGTTTCGGCGGCAAATCATTACGGCGCACAACCTGCAGTTTGACGAAGATTTGGACGCAATGGAAGACGAATTGTTTACTGTGCGGTATGCTATACACGCAGAGCGCTTTTACTTTGGTGCTCATCCCGACTACCGTTACGGAGTACGTTCGGGTTCATTGACGACGAGTAATGACACGCTGAGTTTGCTGGGGCAGCAACTGACGGCCGTCCGGGCTATCAACCGCACGATTGCGGATGCCCGGGCGCGCGAACGTCCCACTTGGCGAACACGGCGGTTATTGGAAAAGGGCTAATGGTGCTAATTAATGAATGATGATTTGTTTATGACGCGTGCAGAAATGAAGGCCAGGGCAAAGGACCGTTTGAACCATCCGGGTGTCCGGTTGAAGCTAGCGCTGGCCCTGATTCTGCCGGTGGTCATTATGTTAATTTTGAATATTGTTGTGGGTATGGGGCTAAAGCAGGTTATGGACCAGGTAACCAGTTTGAGCGACGCGGACTTTATCAATCGGGTGCAACAAGCGACAATGGACACGCAGAAGAAGTCGCTGTTTGCTAATTTGCTGACCTTTTACTTCTTTACGGGTGTCAGTTTGACGACTTTGGACGTAGTGCGGAACCCCGACCGGCCTCTGCGCGTCTTTGACATCATGTTCAAGCTGTTTAATAGTACGTACTTCTTCTCGATGCTGATAATGTACGTATTGGTCACGCTAATTGTGGGCGTGGGCTCGGCATTCTTTTACGTTCCCGGTATCATTTTCGGCCTAGGTTTGCGGCTGGTTTACTTCCTGCTGTACGATGCAAGGCAGCGGGGCGACAACCGTGGCGCGTTCACAATTATGGGTGATTCGTGGCGGTTAATGCGGGGTTACAAAGCCGACCTGCTGGTGATGTACCTGTCGTTTATCCCGTGGTACCTGTTGTCCGCCCTGACGTTGGGTCTGGCAGAGCTGTACGTTACACCGTACATTCAGGCGACAATCGCCGTTTTCTACGAGCAGGTACGAATTCGTTATGCGGCTGACAACCCGGATAGTGACGCTGCGGACGGCCCACGTGAGGGTCAAAACCACATGGATGATTAACATGCGCTCGAGTGGCGGCTGCTAGTGGCCGGTCGTACTGGTGAGGTGGCTCCGGCTGAGCGGCTGGTCCCCGCGACCGGCTACGTGCCTTACGCTCCCGCCCGTGCCGGGCTACTGCGAATTGCCGTAA
>NZ_BCVS01000086.1:0-10511 GCF_001591865.1 Lacticaseibacillus pantheris DSM 15945 = JCM 12539 = NBRC 106106 | reverse complement strand
GGAGCACTCCACGTAAGCCGCCGGAACTTCTGGAACCGCAACGGGAGTTAGTGTAGAATGAAAGGGTAAATGCCAAGCAAGGTTTGGTAACTAAAAAAGTGAGGTAATTGTTAACATGGCAAAATTGGTTCTGATTCGTCATGGTCAATCCGAATGGAACTTGTCCAACCAGTTTACTGGCTGGCACGACGTTGACCTGTCCGAAAAGGGTGTTGAAGAAGCTAAAGCAGCTGGTAAGAAGCTGAAGGAAGCTGGCATCCTGTTTGACCAGGCTTACACTTCCGTTTTGACTCGTGCAATCAAGACGTTGCACTACGCTCTGGAAGAAGCTGACCAGCTGTGGATTCCAGAAACGAAGACTTGGCGTTTGAACGAACGTCACTACGGTGCTCTGCAGGGCCTGAACAAGGAAGAAACTGCCGAGAAGTATGGTGCCGAACAGGTACACATTTGGCGCCGTTCATACGACGTTCTGCCACCACTCTTGGACGCCGATGACCCAGAGTCTGCTGCACAGGACCGTCGTTACGCTGACCTGGACCCACGTATCGTCCCAGGTGGCGAAAACTTGAAGGTTACTCTGGAACGCGTTATCCCATTCTGGGAAGACCACATTGCTCCAGACCTGCTTGATGGCAAGAACGTAATCATCGCTGCGCACGGTAACTCCCTGCGTGCTCTGACTAAGTACATCGAAAACATCTCCGACGCTGACATCATGGACGTCGAAATGGCTACTGGCGAACCAGTTGTCTACGACTTTGATGACAAGCTGAAGGTTACTAACAAGGAAAAGCTGGGCAAGTAATTACCCGCTGACCTAACGGCACTCCACTTTCGGGGGGAGTGCTTTTTATATGGCCCCATTGTGGCGGCCATTAAACATATGTGTGTAAGTATTAGAATGATTGGGGAAAGTAATTTATGAGCAACACGGACAGTGCAGTTACACAGATTGAAATGATTCGCATCATCAAGCAGTTTCGGCAGCAGGGATTTCAGGGTAAGTATGGTGCGATGCAAAGGGTTGCGGGCAGTGACCACGAATACTTTGTTGCGCTGACTGACGCGCAGACCGAGATGGCGGGGTTGTTTCGGATTAGCCTCATTACTAACCAAATTGATTTTCAGTACATGCTGGATGAAGATCACGTCTTTGCCGCGGAATAGGCGTTAAATATTCGTTGCTATTGATGGCTCACTAGTGGTAGTGGGTCTTTTTTTGTGCCAAAATAAAGTCAATTAGTGACCGTAAATGCAGAAGGGTGGGGGAACCGATGACGACAATTTTGTTAGTTGAAGACGAGGCGGCACTGGCTGACTCGTTGCGGACTGAATTCGAATTGGAAGGCATGCAAGTATTGTGGGCGGCTGATGGTGAGGCCGCCCTCAGCGCCTTTCGCAAGCAGTCCGGCCAAATTGACCTCATTATTTTGGATTGGATGTTACCAAAGTTGGATGGTTTCACGGTGCTGCGGCGGATCCGTAAAGACAGCCAGGTACCCGTGATCATGTTGACCGCTCGGGACTACGTCGGTGACAAAGTTGCGGGGTTAACCGGTGGGGCCGATGATTACATGACCAAGCCATTCGAGATGGAAGAGCTGGCCGCGCGCGTGGAAGTAGCGTTGCGCCACAGTCAACCGGAGTTCCAGAAGAATGGTACCCTGCGTATTGCTAATTTGGCCGTGGACACTACCGCGAAGCGAGTGACGCGGGCCGGACAAATTATCCCCTTGACCCAGCGGGAATACGAGCTGCTGGTCGAGTTAAGCAAACACCAAAATGAATCGTGTAGTCGAGATGAGCTACTCAATGCGGTCTGGGGACAGGACTTTGACGGTCAGCCTAACATCCTGGACGTTTATGTACGGAATTTACGGCATAAAATCGATACACCCGACCAGCAGAAACTGATTCACACGGTGCGGGGCACTGGTTACATGCTGTCGGATCAGGTGGCCACGGTTTAGCGGGGATTTAACATGAAAGTAAAGGATCAGACTAGCGGCGGCATCATGCTCCGCAACGTAATGGGACTGGTAACGACTATCACGATTGGTCTGGGCGTCTTAATCGTGATTGCCGTTAGCAACCAATTATTAACACAAGTCCGGGTCAATACGACGCATATCGTGCAGAGCCTCAAGAAGACCGTGATTGACGGGGATGACGACTGGGAAAACTGGCGGCGTAACAGTACCTTGGACACCAGTTCAAGTCGGGTTTTGGTGCACAATATGCGCAAAGATGCCAGGCGGCGGAATTACTATTCGCCGTACACGCGCACGTTGTTACGCAAGACGCCAGTCCGCGTGCCCTTCATCAAGGATCTGTATTACCGTGACGGTAAAGGACTGTTCTATCACCAAACGGGGCACGCCGCTGGCATTCGCTACGACGTCTGGCAGCGAATGGATAGTGAAGTGGAGGTGCTGGAACGGGTCGTCGAAGTCACTGTCGTCCTACTGATGTTGACCATGTTGCTGAGCCCGTTCTTCATTCGCCGCCTGACGCACCGCCTAACGGATCCGCTGACGCAGTTATCAGAGGCGTCGCGGTCGACCAGCAAAACGACTAATGATGATACGGTCGCGCAATTGCCGGTACCCAGTCAGCCGACTGAAGTGACCAATTTGGCACAGGACTTCAACGGATTACTTACGCAATTGCACGAACGGCAGGAACAACAAAAATTGTTTATCATGAATGCGGCGCACGAGCTACGGACACCGATTGCGACGATTCGGAGCCACGCTCAGTTGATTGAGCGTCATGGTGAGGCGCATCCAGAAATTGTGGCTAAGTCAGTGGACTACATTACGGCGGAGTCACGGCAAATGCAGCAGTTAATCGATGAGTTATTAACTTTGTCCCGCGCTGATCAGGTGACGCTCGCGTTGACCAAGATTGACCTCAGCGCCGCGGTGGAGCAGGCCGTGAACAAGTTGACTCCGGAAGTATTGGCGTCGGTGCACACCGATATTCAGCCGCACTTATCGATAGACGGTAACCTGGTGGCGATTGAGCATGTAGTCCATAACCTGGTGGGTAACGCAGCCAAGTATGGACCTGCCAAGGGCCCAATTACGGTAACTTTGATCCAACGCGATGCGCTAGCGGAGTTAAGCGTCACGGATGTGGGTCCGGGAATTGCCGATGATGACAAAGCGCATGTTTTCGAACGGTTTTACCGGGCCGACGATGTGCGTGGGACCGTAGCGGGGACCGGTTTGGGCCTGCCAATTGTGCAGCAACTGGTGCAAAAAATGGGTGGGCAAGTCCGCGTGTTGGATCACGAACCGTATGGGGCAAAGATACTGGTGACGCTGCCACTGCTATCCGCGACGGCGGTTAATGAATCCTAACGACGCGTGTTTGTTCGGTTAGTTTTTCAGTTTGATAATAAATGGTGGGATCTGCCTTGTTATGGCAGGTCCCTTTTTTGAGTCCGGGTTCTGAGGGGAATGCGTGTTTTTAGGCTCAGTTGCGTGGTTAGCACCGGCTATTAATTATTTTTTCAACGACCAGTAAGGAAAATCTGAGAAAAACTCAGGCTGCATGTGCGTGACGTAGTGCAAGCCGTGAATCATTCTGAATTTTCATCAGAATTAGTTTATTTTTCGTGGGTGGGCCGCTCGAAGATGGGGCGGTAAGCTGCTCTTTGTTGGCAGCCAGCGAGCATTGAAGGCGGTGACTAGATGCGTATCAATGGAGCAGTCCGGTTTCGTCAGGGAACCGGTAGCACGATCAAAACGGCGCTAATGACGTTTGCCGGTATTGTCGGCACCATCACCTTGGGGGCGACAATGTCGCTGCCCGTGATGTTTCTAATCACTTTGGTGACGCTGGTGGGTCTGCCAGCAACGAACCATCACCGGACCGGTGCAATAGATTCAATTCGTACCAGCACCCTAGCTATTGCGGTCACAATTACCTTTAACATGTTGACCACAGCCGAAGTGGATAGCGCGGTGCTACTGATTGTGGCGGTAGGACTCTTGGCGGTGGCTAAACGTTATCAAGTGCGCACGTTGAGCGTAATTGCCTTCCAGTTGTTGTTAGCCTGGCTCGGTTACTCTGGCGAATGGGGAACACTCATCGGTACGGTATTAGTGGGGACCAGCCTGGTCTATGCACACCAACACGATGAGGCCGGACAGCTGCTGGGTGCAACTGGGCTTGCCATTATCCTTGCGCAGTGGATATTGCCATACTTGGCCAACGTAAACGTTGTATTGGCCTTTGCACTCTACTGCGTTTATCTTGGTGGCCTGCTGCTCGGTACACGTGGGCTTCAGTAGATCACCCGCACAAACTTAATTATGAATGGAGAAAAGTATATGTCCGTAATCCTGTTAACTTCACTGATTCCGAATATCAGTCAATTGGTGCCACAGTTAATAACTCAGTATGGCAACCTCATCTACGTGGGCCTGTTTATCGTGATCTTGATTGAAACCGGTGTGGTGGTGCTACCTTTTTTGCCGGGTGACTCACTGTTATTTCTGTGTGGTTCTTTGGCCGCGGTGGGGCAACACTCATTGAACGTTTGGCTCCTGTTCGGCTTGCTATCAGTTGCCGCTGCGGTCGGCGACGCGATGAACTTTGAAATCGGTCAACATTTCGGTCAGTACTTAGCGAATAGTGAACGTTGGCGGCGGCTCATTAAGCCAAAGTATTTGCAGCAATCGGCAACGTTCTTTGACCGGCACGGTAAGGGGGCCATTTTCCTGGGCCGGTTTGTGCCGATTGTCCGGACCTTTATCCCCTTTACTGCTGGTATTAGTCATATGCACTACCGTGACTTTGCCGTTTACAACATTTTAGGTGCGGTCAGCTGGGTAGGCAGCGCCGTTGGGGCGGGTTATTTTTTCGGTAACATTCCCCTCATTAAGGCCCACTTCGAACTCATTATGTTGGCGATTGTGGCCATCTCACTCATACCGGTAATCATAGTCGGGTTACGTTCACGGAAAGGACAGACAGATGCGGAATAAGGTTGATTATTGTGGAGCCGCAGTTTTGTGGCTGATGTTTATTGGGTTGGCCGTTAGCGTCATTCACCATGCTAGTTGGGTCGGGGCCATCGATACGATGATGGCCCAGGCGATGGGGGCACCATCTGCTAACAACATTACGCTGTTTAACGTCATCGCGTTTTTAGGTAGTCCGATGGTCAGCCTGTCGTTAACCTTTGTGCTTTGTGTGTACCTGTGGTTCCGCCGGGGACCGGCATTGAGTCTGTGGGCTGCTGGTATGCAGTATGGTGGGTCGGCCTTGGTTGAGGTTGTTAAACAAATCGTGGCCCGGCACCGCCCTGTCCACGAGTTGCTGCCAGACACTGGTTACAGCTTTCCCAGCGGGCACGTCTTTTGTACCACCATCCTCGTGCTAACGCTGCTCATGGTTTTCCTGCCCGGCATAAAGGATCAGGAGGTAGGGCTGGTGGCCGTACTGATGGGCGTGGTTTGGGTTGGCTTGGTGGCGACATCTCGCCTGTACCTTGCACAACATTTTGCGACGGACTTGGCGGGCAGCGTGTTGATTGCGGGTGCCCTGTGGCTTACGCTACGGCCGGCGCGGACCCCAGTGATGGCGTTCGTGGACGACCATTTACCGGCAAGATTGCAAAGGAGTGCACATTAAATGGAAAAATTAACCATTGTGATTCCCGCATACAACGAGGAAGAAGTACTCGCGAGCTCGGTGGCAAGCCTACTCACAATTGAAGACCAGGTGGTTGCGGCGTACACCCTCGCGACTGACTCGGATATTTTAATTGTCGACGATGGTTCTAGTGACAAAACTTGGTCGCTAATTGATCAACTACACCGTCAGAATTCCCGGGTGCGGGGATTACGTTTCTCCCGCAACTTTGGGCACCAGCAGGCCTTAATTGCCGGGTTGACGGAGGCGGTTAAGACCGCTGACCTCATGGTGACCATTGATGCCGATTTGCAGGACGACCCCGACAAAATTATGGCGATGGTCGAACAGTACGCGAACGGAATAGACATTGTTTACGGCGTACGTAATAATCGGGATACGGATACGTGGTTTAAGCGCACCACTGCGGGGGCCTTTTACGGCCTGCTCAAGCATCTGGGCGTGGATTTAATTCCCAACCACGCGGACTTTCGGTTGATGTCGCGCCGTTCCGTGGAGACGTTCCTGTCCTACCACGAACGCAACATCTTTATTCGGGGGCTGGTGCCTAAACTGGGCTACCCGAGTGCGTCGGTATACTACAAACGTACGCCTCGGATGGCGGGCGAGTCTAAGTATCCGCTCAAAAAGATGCTGGCGTTCGCGTGGGACGGCATCACGTCGTTAACGATTGCGCCGGTCCGGCTCATTCTAATTTTAGGCGTGTTGGCGACCATGCTGGCTGTCATTATGCTAATTTACACGGTGTCGGTCAAGGTGTTGGGCCTTGCAGAGCATGGCTGGTCGTCATTGATGGTCTCGGTGTGGTTCCTTGGTGGCCTACAGATGATCAGCTTGGGCGTAATTGGTGAGTACATTGGCAAAGTGACTACGGAAGTACGCCACCGTCCGCGGTATACGATTCAAAACAAACTTCAGTAGCAATTACCTGTGATCAGTAACTTGGAGGTGCTGGCGTGGGACAGATGATCCGCACACGTTTTTTACCATTAATTCTAGCGGGTTGCCTAGCTGTCGGCGTGGTGGCCAACCTGGTGAGCGTGCAGGCCCCATTGATTGGTGTACTCATTGCCGTTATGAGCGTGCTCGTATGGGCGGTTATCCGCCTAGTGCGTCCGTTCATTGAACGACTGACTCCGCGCAAAGTGAGTGTTTTAATTGGCGCGGCGTTAGTGGTCACGGTGGTCATTCAATGTCTGGTACTGATTTACATGCCGGTGACCGTTTACCACGATCCATACCGAGTGCTGTCACAGGCGGACCAAATGGCGGCGGGACACTATACCTGGAACATTACGTATTTTTGGCGGTACCCCAACAACGTACCGCTGGCCTGGATGTTATCCTGGGCCATTCGGTGCGGGTGGTTGGTGGGTTTAACCACCAACGGCGTTCTCCACGTGCTGAGCCTCCTATTCCTAGACGGATTGATCGTCTTAACGCTCCGTACGGTTCGCCAAGTTCATGCCCGGAATACCGCTGTTGTGGGGCTGTTAGCACTATTCACGTTGACCCCCTTTGCCTACACGTACTTTTTACAGGTGTTTTACTCCGATTTGCCGGCCTTACTGTGCCTAGTCGTCATAGTCCGGACATTCTTGTTTTGGCCAAAGTGGACGCTGCGACACAGGCTAATTAATGGTGTGCTGCTATTGTTGGTGACCTTGTTCGGCCAAATCACACGTCCTAATCTAATCATTATCATTCCCGCTCTAGTGGTTGTGGCCCTGGTCGTGGGCGTTAGTCGTTGGCGGGGACATCACCTAATGTGGCCTAGCTTGATGGTCGCGGCGGGCATTGCCCTTAGTTTTCCGGCTACGGCAGGTATTCAACGACTCAGTAATTTTCAGAACAATAATACGTACGCGTTGCCCACAACGTCGTGGGTGATGATGGGGCTTAATCCTGGTAGTCGGGGTAAGTATAGCGGTCACGATGTAGGTCGTGAGATTAACCTGCCTAGTAAAGCGGCGCGGCAGCGGTACGCTTTAAAAACTATCCAGCAACGTATTACTAGGCTAGGCCCAATTGGGTTGGTCAAGCATTGGTTCGTTAAGATGGGCATTTTGCTGAACGGTCAAGACATTCAGGATTGGTACAACGGTGGCTACCGGGCCGCTCCGGGGTGGTACTTGCGCCATGCTGGTACGATCCGCGTGGTGCTAGCGACCGTGAACGCTGTGGCCTTGATTGAGCTGTTCGTGGCGTTGATTGGCCGGTTAATTGACTGGCGCCCCGACTTCGGTCAGGGTAGGACTAGTGTCGCCCTGTTGGCCGTTGTGATTGCGTTGGGGTATTTGGCCTTCCATACCCTGGTGTGGGAAACCGAGACTCGCTATGGCGCCGTTATTTGGCCCATGCTTTGGCTGCTGCTGGCCTTGGTCCCCGCAAAGCAGCGTGAGGTCGTAACTACGCACACCGTATCATGGTGGATGCCGACGGTGTTGGCCCTAGCCGGCGTGGGCGGTCTGGCGGGTGGCTCGGCCTTGGTCGCGCACAGGTACCCTGAGAACCTCATAGTGGCCGCGCAACGCTCGCAACTGTCGACGCAGTACAACGCGCGTCCGGCAGTTGTCCGTTCAGGATCCGTATTGGTTGAAGACGTCGACCTTCATGATTGGGCCAACTACTTTTCCGTACAGGCGCACCTGGGCGCGCACGTCAGCGTCACCATCAGCAAGGTTGGCACCGGGGAAACGTACCATTTCTACCGCGCCGGACAAGTATACCGGCTACGGCGTCACCTTAGCGCGGGACGTTACCAGATACAGGTAGTGAATAACCAACCAACACCACAGTCTGTGGACATCATCAGGACGTACGGCTACCGTATGGCGCAATATCCGTTGATTATGGACGGCCGTCAGTATGATAGTCGCTCGCTGATTTTTACCAGTATGCAAAAACACGTGGCGTTGAAAAAGGCCACGGTGATTAGCCCAAAGGGGGCAAAGTGATGAATTATGCATTACGTTTATACTCAAAATACGGTATGGCCCTGCGCTACTTAGTTGTGGGCGGGCTCACCACCCTGATTAACCTGGTGGTGTACTTTGTCCTCACTATGTGGTTCGGCTGGTCGTGGTTTGCCGCCAATTTAGTGGCGTGGTTTCTGAGCGTCGCCTTTGCTTACGTCACGAACAAAGTCGCGGTGTTCGGCTCGCAGTTTAATAGCCTTGGCCGAGCGCTGTGGGAGGCCGTGCTGTTTTTCGGGTTGCGTGGAGCCTCGCTCTTGGCGGATACGGCCATCCTTTACGTGGGGTTGAACCTGCTCCACGGCGGTCCGGTACTGGTGAAAATCGTGGATCAGGTCATTGTGATTGTATTGAACTACGTATTCAGTAAGGCCATCTTTGTACATGCGGACCACGACTAGGTTGGTGGGACCGTAGCAAAAGGCGCTAACCTCAACCTGCGAAGTTAGCGCCTTTTGCGTGCAGACTAAATATAGTTGACGGTCACTTCACCCATTTTGATACCGCCGTTAATGTACACACGCGGGGTGTCCCTGTGGTCCCTGTGGCCGACCTCCGTTACTTCGCCCATCATCGGCTGGATATCCAGGATGGTGTTCCAGGTGCGGGGGATGTACAGCGAGATTTGGCTGGCGGTCCCGCTGACCGTGATGGTCGCGCTGTCGCCGAGGATGGTGGCGTCGTCGAAGTACACTTTGATTTCACCCAGGGAGGCGCTGATGTCGGCTGACTGGAAATCAGGCGACTGGACGTACCGGACGGCGCTGCCGAGGCTGACGGCAAAGTTGACGTGGCTTTCGTCGTCGGTCCCGGTGCTCGTACTGTAGTGGGCGCGAACGTGGTCTTGATGTGTGCCGCCATGAACTTCGATGTGCTCGCTAACGTGTTGGCTGGCCCAGCGCTTCCAGCGGCGCTTTTGGAACGGCCGGAAAATCAGGGAGAGGCCGATAGTGAGCAGTAATGCGATGGCCAGGATTGTCCACGGCGTTAGGGCGCTGATGCCGAGCGGTTTTGCGTAGAGCATCCCCAGGAAGGCCAGGCCAAAGATGGTGCCGCCGATACTGAGGTTGATCAGGTTGGCGATGGTGGCGCCAACCAGGATGATGGTGAGAAGGATGGTCCAGAAGCCGAGGTGGACGGGTAGCCACCCCAGTTGCGAGGCGCCGAGCGTGCCAGCGCAAGCAATGAGGAAGATGCCCCAGAACCATGGTTGCCAGTAATTGTGTTTATTCATGAGATGACCTCGTTTCGTTTAGTCGGTCCTGCAGCTGCCGGTAGTAACGGCGGGACGCGTATACCTGTTTGTGTGAGCGACGGAAGCTAATCCAGCAGTTGGCCAGTGACCGGTTGACGGCGCTAACCTGGTAGAGATTGATGATGGTAGATTTAGCGACGCGGGCAAAGTAGCCGGGGAGACTGTCCTCCAGCGCGTATAACCGCTCCTTTGATTGGTAAATTTGGTCGGCGGTATGTACTTGGACGGTGCGTTCTTCGGTTTGGACAAAGATGATGTCGGCTGGATCAAGGAAGAACTCTTGGCTATCGCGGTACGCCGTGATGGTGTGCGCTGCCAGCAATTGTTGGAGGCGTTGGGTTTCGGCGGAGGGGGCGGCGGCGCGGATGACCACTTCAGGTTCATCGAGCTGGTCGTCCTGTTCAAAACGCACATGCATTGGCGTCGCCTCCTTTTCTCTTCGTCGTTGCCATTATTACACCATTTTTGTCCGTGCTCGTACACACTTTTCGCCTAACCGGTCACTTTTTGTGCATGAGCGGTTGCTACGGGGATGGGGTGGCCGCGTCGGTCGGACCGGTGAGCTGCGGCTTTCGTGGGGTACTCCGTGGTAAGCCACTGCTAGGGCGAAA
>NZ_BCVS01000085.1:0-10637 GCF_001591865.1 Lacticaseibacillus pantheris DSM 15945 = JCM 12539 = NBRC 106106 | reverse complement strand
CCCACTTTGTCTCCAGAATCTGCCGCTGTAAGTCATAACTGTCAGTAAGTGCTAGCGCACAACTGACAGTAATTCCAACAGCGCTTCGGGGTCGCAGCAACCACGTCTACAGGCACGACGCCTCCACCCCCAACGCCACCCGCGGGTTCGACCACAATTAGCACTCCAACCAAAATCTATGTCAGACCCAGCACCATAACTGAATTGAAAAAGCGTTAGCGATATCGGCTGCATCTCTGGATGATGCAACCATTATCGTTAACGCTTTTTGATTATTTACCATTGGTCATTAGCAATCGCTGCGTGGGCGACCGTATCCAGCCCTGCACGCGCATTGATAGCCGCAACGTTCTCCGTAGTGTACGTGAACTCGCCGGTTGTAATCAATCGCTGGTAGAGTTCGGCGTACGGAACGTTCTGTGCACCCGCCAAATCCGCTTCGCTGGCGGCGTCGTACGGTACGTAACGCTGCGTCCAGCGGCCGACACTGCCATCAGCCACCGAAAGGATACCGTAACAAGCACGACTAATTTCCCCACGAGGCCAAGAGGTGGTTGATTGCCCGACGCTACCTGGATTAATGACGTAACGGCCGTCAGTGGTGCGCCGCACAACTGGCTGGTGGGTGTGGCCGCAAAAGGCCAGGTCGGCGTTATTACCGGCAAGCACGTGGTCAAAGTGGTCCTGAGGGGCGGTGGGCTCAGTGTAATGACCGCGGCACTTGTCCGGCGTGGCGTGAAAGATGCTGACCCGTACGCCCGCTACCGTGACGTTTTGCTGCAGGGGCCGGGCGGCCAGCCACCGGAACTCATCCGCCGTCATGCGTTGCCGGTCGTAATTAGACGTCACGATTGCCATGACGGCTTTGCTATTGCCATCGAAGTCGGTGAAGCGGTGCGCCAGCAGGCTGGTGTACACCTCCTCGTGGTTGCCCAGCACCCACGCGAGCGGGTGCAACTGACGTAGCGCCCTGAGGCAGCGCTCCGGCTCGGGGCCGCGGTTGGTAATGTCACCCAGCACGATGTAATCCGTGACGTGCTGTTCCTCCGCATCCGCCAATGCGGCCGTGAGGGCACCAAAGTTGCCGTGCACGTCGCCGATAATTGCAATTCGCTGTTCTTTTGTTGCCATTCAGGTTACCTCACTTTGCTAAAGTTCCGCTCTGTATAGTCGAGCTCCCCCATGCAGAAGCCGCCGTGTAAGCAGTGTAACCCACCAGGCAAAGTACGCCTGCCGGTTTACACTACTTACACTATGGCTTCTGACCGCATGGGTCCGCTCTGTACCAATAATTATGTCACCCGGCACGCACAATGCAAGGGGTGGGTGACAGTTGGGTATTAAATCCGCAATTTCACCTGCAAACGTATGTTCACTGTGCTACAATCAGGAACACAAGTTACTTTTTTTACGTAAGCCGATAGACGATAGCTGCCCGCGTTTTGTTGGGTTGGGTTTTGTGATTGGCATAGTACTTCTGGGAGGATCGGAACGGCATGATTGAAATTAAGCAAGTGACCAAAACGTACGCCGATGGGGATGCACTGGCTAACCTCACGCTGACCATTGATGATGGCGAACTGTTTGTGCTGGTGGGCCCGTCCGGTAGTGGCAAGACGACCCTCCTGCGGTCAATTAATCGCTTAGTGGTACCGACATCCGGTCAGGTTTTTGTCGACGGTGTGGACGTTGCCACAGTTGATCTACAGGACCTACGCCGGCACACCGGTTACGTGTTACAGTCGGGGGCGTTATTCCCCAACATGACCGTTGAGCAAAATGCCCAGATTCAAATGGAAGCATTGGGCTGGGCGCCGGCAAAGATGCACGACCGGATCCGTCAATTGATGCACCGTGTGGATTTGGATCCGGAAGTATTCCTCGACCGGAAACCCAGCGAGTTGTCGGGTGGTGAGGCCCAGCGGGTGGGTATTGTCCGTGCGCTGGCTCCCAACCCCAAACTGGTGTTGATGGACGAACCGTTTAGTGCGCTCGACCCATTGTCGCGGCGCCAACTACAGTCACTCGTGCGGGAACTCCATCGTGAACTCGAAACCACCTTTGTCTTCGTGACCCACGACATGCGCGAAGCTTTGCAGTTGGCCGACCACCTCGCTGTCATTCACAGTGGGCGGCTGCAACAGGTGGGCACGCCGGCCGACATTATGGCGAAACCGGCCAACGACTTTGTCCGCAACTTCTTTGACGACGAGATTGCGCGTAGTCGCTACATGCAGCAGGTGGCCGCGAGTGGCTTAGGCAAAGTCGCAGTGGGGGACGAGACGGTGACGCTCGATGGTCGCGATACTATCTTTGACTGGGCGGCAGCCGTGCAAACTCAGCCAGACGTTGTTGTCCGGGTGGGCAAAACGCGGTTGGTAGCTGCCGACTTAATTACCTACATGGCACGAATGACGGGTGGTGACCAGCAGTAATGTTACAACAAGTATGGAGTTACATCGCCAAAAATCAACACTCAATCTGGCTGTCGTTACTGCAACACATCGAGATTTCGGCTTTGGCGGCCATTATTACCATTATCATCGCGATTCCGCTCGCGGTGGCTTTACTCAACCACCGGCGGGCCGGCGAATTTGTGCTACAAGTTGCCAGCGTGATTCAGACCATTCCTAGTTTAGCTATTTTGGGTCTGCTCATTCCGATTGTGGGCATTGGCACGGTGCCCGCGGTCATTGCGCTGGTGCTGTACGCGTTAATGCCGATTTTTTCCAATACATACGCCGGTATGACCAACATTGATCCGGTTTTGCTCGAGGCGGCGGATGCTTTGGGTGTGTCACGGCGTTTCCGTTTATTCAGAATTTTATTTCCGTTAGCCATGCCCATGATTTTGTCCGGTATTCGGATTGGGGTCGTCATGATCATTGGGACCGCCACGCTGGCCGCACTGATTGGTGGTGGCGGTCTGGGGACGTACATTTTGTTGGGTATCCAAACCAACAACAACGCCGCCCTCATTGTGGGGGCGCTGCTCGCGGCAGTCCTCGCATTGCTGGCTAGTTGGCTGATTCGGGTGCTATCGAAGGTGCCCCTTAAACGACTGCTAATAGGCTTGGTCGCGCTGATTGTGGTGGGCGGCGGTGTGTACGGCGTTCGCGCGGTGACTGCGCCTAAGACCACCAACGTGACCATCGCGGGGAAGATGGGCGGTGAACCGGAAGTACTCATCAACATGTATAAGGAACTCATTGAGCAGGATAATTCCAACGTGCACGTGACCGTTAAGGCCAACTTTGGGGGCACTAGCTTCTTGTTCAAGGCCCTGAAAAGTGGCAAAGTGGACGTTTATCCAGAGTTTACGGGTACCGTGTTGCAGTCGTTAGTCAAGGGTGACCAGACCGTGAGTCACAACCAGAACAAGGCGTACCAGTCGGCGAAGCAAGCGTTGTCCAAGCAGTTCGGGATGACGTACCTCCGGCCGATGCAGTACCAGAATGATTATGCACTCGCGGTCACTAAGGCGACGGCGCAGAAGTACCACCTGCAGAATTTTGAGGACTTGGTCAGCCACCCAGAGCTGATTGCGGGCTTTGATCCTGATTTTTACGCCCAGGAGGACGGTTATCCCGGGCTGAAGAAGGCGTATGGGCTCAACTTTACCCAGGTGAAGACGATGGAGCCCTCGTTACGCTATGAGGCGTTGGCCAAGGGCCGGATTGGCGTAACCGACGCGTACACAACGGACCCACAATTGCGTCAGTACCACCTGGTGGTGTTGAAAGATTCGAAACACTTTTTCCCGTCGTATCAGGGTGCACCATTGATGAAGACGCAGTTTGCCAAGCAACACCCGGAGGTAGTCCGCAGTCTGCGCAAGCTGAGCGGCCGCATCACGACTGCCGACATGCAGGAGATGAATTACGAGGTCACGGTGCAGCACAAGAAGGCGTCTACGGTGGCGCGTCAGTACCTGCGCAAAGCGGGACTGTTGAAGTAGTAAGTTGATGGAGGCGGACATGGCAGAGAGTATCCCGGCGCAACAACGTCAAGTTTTAGACCGCTTATTGCAGCGCTTAGGGCCACAAAACTGGTGGCAAAACGACAACCGGCTGGCTGACTGGATTTCAATGATATTGGTGCAACAGACCACCGGCCGTAATACCGAAAAGGTGATCGCCAACATGATGCCGTACATGACGGTAGAGCAGTTGGCGGCGATGCCCACGAACGAGTTGGAACAGCTGATTCGGCCGTCCGGATTTTACCGGCAGAAGACACGGTCAATTCAGGCGCTGCTCCAATGGTACCAGGATCATGGGGCCCAGTTGGATAGTTTTAAAGACGTGCCGACGGACGAGCTACGAGCTTCGCTACTCTCCATTCGGGGTGTGGGTGACGAGACGGCTGACGATATGTTGCTCTACATCTTTGACCGTCCGGTTTTCGTGGCTGACAACTACGCGCGCAAGCTATTTGCACGGCTGGGCGTAGGTGATTATAAGACCTACGCGGCCATGAAGCAGGCAACGACGAGCCTGATGGATGGAATTTCAGCCGCCACCGCGCAAGATTGGCACGCCGTGATTGATGAGTACGGTAAGTCCGTCCGGCGGCAGGACGATGTCGATGAGTCGTGGTTAATTGTATAAGTGACCTTGGTGCCGGGCGGTGTGTCACTGTCGCGGCACCTTTTTTGGGTATTCGGGGTATGTTCTGCTAGTATAAAGCTATTAATAGAAAGTGGTGACCAGATAATGGCAGTGCAACTACCAGAAACAGTGCGCACGTTTGTTGAAGAAAACTTGGTTGACCGGCACGGGACTAACTCGGAAAAGTGGGACGGACTACAGGCAGAATTTGGTGCTACCGACCTGTTACCGTTGTGGATTGCCGATATGGAATTCGCGGCTCCGCAAGCCGTCCGTGACGCCTTAGTTGCCCGGGTCACAACGGGGGTGTACGGGTACTCATTCACGCCCGACAGTTATTACGCGGCTTTGGCTGATTGGATGCAGCGCCGGCACGGGGTGACCATCCAGTCCGATTGGGTGCGTTTGACGACCGGAATCGTCAAGGCGTTGTACATGATGGTTGATTGGCTGACTGCACCCGGGGCGCCGGTGGCGGTAATGGAGCCAGTGTATTATCCTTTTATGCACGCCATTGAGGATCAGGGCCGCAAAGTGGTGTCCGCTAACCTGCAGTGGGGCGAGTCCGGCTGGCAAATTGACTTTGACGAACTGGAGCAAGTCCTAGCCGTTAATCATCCCCGTCTGCTGATTCTCTGCTCTCCGCACAACCCGGTTGGCCGAATCTGGACAGCCGACGAGCTGCGGCGGGTTCTCAGCATTGCGGAAAAGCACGACGTCATCGTGGTCGCCGATGAAATTCACCAGGATTTTGAAGTTGGCGGACCACGGTTTACCTCCGCCCTGGCGGTGGCGACACCAACGCAGATGCGGCACTTGGTGGTCCTGAATGCCGCATCAAAAACCTTCAACCTCGCCGCCCTGAACAACGGCAACGTACTCATTCCGGATGCACATTTGCGTGCCGATTATGACCAGTATTCGCAGCGGGTGGACAACGTTGCGGGTACCATGCTAGGGCAAATCGCCACGGAGGCCGGATACCGGCACGGCGAAGAGTGGTTTGACCATTTGCTTGACGTCGTACGGTTTAATTATGATCACCTCCGGGACGTCCTAGCCGATGGGGCTCCGCAAGTGAAGGTGGCCGACCTACAAGGAACTTACTTGAGTTTCCTCGACCTGGGTGCGTACGTTGATGCGCAGGATATTCGCGACTTTGTGCAGAATCAGGCCCACTTAGCGGTGGATTACGGCGAGTGGTTTGCGCCGACTACCGCTACGTGCATTCGGCTCAATCTAGCGACGGACCCGCAGATTGTTGATGAGGCGGCTCGACGTATCGTCGCCGCCGTCCGTAGTGCAAAGTAGGTGGCACGGGCATGCAGTTAGGATTAAAAGCAAGCACCGATGAACGTCAAATTGCCGACCGGTTGCAGTACCATCCGGATGTGTTTGAGTTTCACTTAACGGCGGACGACTTTACCACCGCGGGTTGGGCACACTTACAGCAAATGGTGGCGTTGGTCCAGCAATCTGTACCGCGAGTGGTGTTACATCACCCCATGAAGTGGCAGGGATGGCGCTGCGAGTTGTGCGTGAACGAGGACGCCCATCCTGAGTTGTACCGGTTCGTGATGGACAGCTCCCGGCGGCTGGTCGACTTTGCCCGGGCGACCGGGACGGTGGCGCTCATCCACGGTGGTTACAACCAAAAACCGGGCGAACCGGACTTAGTCGGAGATTGGCCAAACCTCAAAGTCGCGCAGACCGTCGTGCTGGGGCGGTTAAGCGAGCTGGCTAGTCGTGCCCGCGGACACGTGGTGTTTGAAAACAGTATGCTGGCAACGTTCCAGTACGGCCACCCGGATTTTGAACGCGAACTGCTGGCGCTGGATTTACCGCTGGCGTACGACGTCAGCCATGCATTCATCGTGCTCCACGGTGACAACGACGCACTGATTGCAAGTTTACGGCACCTGGCACCCGCAGTGCGCCATTACCACCTGGTGGATTCCATGGGGCAAACGCACGACAGCTTGACGTTAGGCACTGGTCTAATTGATTGGGCACGTGTCTTGCCGGAACTGAATCCGGACGCGTCCCGTATTTACGAAATTAACTTGGCCAACCAGTGGGACTGTGCAGAAATGCTGGCTAGTCACCGATACTTACAAACGGTTGCGGCCTGAATAGACTAACTGAATCGGTGTGCTGAACCAATAAATCGGCGTGTACCTAGAAGTGGGGATGTTGTTCATCCCGGCTACTGGGTGCACGCCGATTGTGCGTTGCGGCCGTTGCTGGTCGAAATGAACCGCAAAAAGGTGTCGGCCTATATTTACTTACTATTTGGAAACGCTATAATAAACAATTATTAACGCATTACGACCTAATTGTCGGTAAGGGAGGGAGCGGCCAGGACAACGGCCCTGGTCACGCAGACTTGTTTAATATTGTTTTTAAACACACACACGGAAAGGCGTTGCTTTTCCTGATTTTGGCACCATTATCGATGTTGGGTGAAGTGTTGTCAGACCTACAGCAACCAACGTTAATGTCGCGCATCCTGGATAATGGGTTAGGCAAAGGTGACATGAATTACGTCCTCCGCACGGCCGGTTTAATGGCCGTCTTTGCCCTCATTGGCCTGATTGCCGGGGTGGCCTGTAACGCGATGGGTAGCTACGCCTCATTGCAGATGGGTGCCGAACTACGACAGCACATGCTGCGGGTCGCGCTCACGAGCCGGAACCCCCAGGGACTACAGCCGGCAACCATCATTACGCGTATCACCAACGATGTCGTGCAGATGCAAAACTTGGTGATGCTGATGGTGCGGGGCATGGTCCGCTCGCCATTTCTGATGGTTGGTGGCGCGGTCATGTCCGTCATTGTTAGCCCTAAATTAGCGTGGTTATTGCTAATTGTGATGCCGCTACTGCTAATCTTTATGGTGCTCGTGGTGCGGCGGAGCGTGCCGCTATTTACGCGCGTGCAGCAAAGCATTGACCACGTTAACCTGATTATGCGGGAGAACCTCAACGGGATGAAGACCATCAAGTCTTATACCCTCGAGGACAGCCAGTACGACCGCTTCACGGAGGCCAATGACACTTTGCAAAGTGATAGCGAAAAGGCGCAACGGTCCACCATCATTTTGTCGCCCGTTATCTTGCTAGTGCTCAACCTGGCCGTGGTGGTGGCTCTGGCCTACGGTGGGCGGTTGGACATGCAGCACGCCATTTTGGACGGCCAGATTATCGCCTTTGTGAACTACATGATTCAAATTACCAACGCAATGATTGGTACGGTCAACATCATTACTGCGTTTTCTCGCGCGAGCACCAGTGCCATTCGGGTGCGCGAGGCCCTGGCGGAAGAGGACAGTCACGATGCCCTCGACCAACAGTCCGGACAGACGCAACTGCCAGCGGGCAGCGGCTTTGATTTTGACCACGTGAACTTTGGGTACGGGAAGCGGCCAATATTGGCGGACGTTAATCTACACGTTCCTGATGGTGCCTGGCTGGGTGTGATTGGGACGACTGGTAGCGGCAAAACGACGCTGGTCAACCTGTTGACGCGCGCCTTTGACGACTATCAGGGACACATCACGGTTGGTGGTGTGGACGTCCAGGCGCTCACGTTGACTGAATTGCACCACAAAGTTGCGGTGGCATTGCAGGACAGCGTGCTCTTTTCGGGCACCGTTCGGGATAACCTACGTTACGGCAACCCGAAAGCGGATGACGATGCGCTACGGCGGGCCATCCACGACGCGGCCGCCGATGACTTTTTCCAGGGTGACGCAGGGTTAGACCAACCAGTTGAACAACACGGCAAGAACTTTTCTGGCGGTCAACGGCAGCGGTTAAACCTTGCGCGTGCACTGGCGGCGGATCCGGACATCCTGGTACTCGATGACATTACTAGCGCGGTCGATCAGGAAACTAACGCGGTTATTCAACGGCGGCTGCAGGTCAACCGTGCGCACCGGACCACGATGATTATTTCCCAACGGATCAGTAACCTGGTTGACTGTGACCAAATTATTGTGTTGGAAGGCGGCCGGATTACCGGTCAGGGAACGCACCAGGAGCTGATCCAAACGTCCACGTTCTACCGGAGATTAGTGGCAGCACAGTTTGGCGAGGAGGCAGCCGCAAATGCAAATGCGTAATGTTGGCAATATGGGCGGTGGCGGCCGCCCCAGTGGCACACCCCGTGGAGTGCGGGTGGCTGTGTCCATTAACGATTGGCGCGGGACGGTGCACCGTATTTGGGCGTACCTCGCCAGCAAAAAGTGGCGGTTATTTGGCGTGTTCTTGATGACCGTGGTAACGACGGCGGTCACGATTGTGGGCAACCGGTTCAACGGTATCGTTGTGGACACGTATATCGCCAAGCATAATTTGCGGGGACTGTACATTATTTGTCTGGTGCTCGCGGGGATGTACGTCGTTTCGAGTGCGTTCACGTACTGGCAAAACTACACGATGATTGACGTTGCCCAGGATACCAGTGCGCGTATTCGGCACGACATCTTTGCAAAGCTGCAGCGGCTGCCCATGCGCTACTTTGATACCCACGATAATGGGGACGTGATGAGCACGTTGACCAACGACGTGGATAACATTAATACCGCCCTGATGCAGACCTTTGTGCAACTGTTTACCGGGATTATCAGCGTGGTGGGGATGCTCGGCGCGATGATTGTGTTGAGCCCGCTTTTGACCGTGATTGTGCTACTGAGCACGGTGATGACGTACACTTTTTCGCGGATGGCGGCGCGGGTAACGCAAAAGGCGTTTACCATCCAGCAGTCGGCGTTGGGGGACCTCAACAGTCAGATTGAGGAGTCCGTCTCGGGCAAGCGCGCGGTACAGTTGTTCAACCACGAGCAGATGAGTCTGGACCGCTTTGCTCAGACGAATACGCAGTACACCGCTGCGGCCTACCGTGCGCAATTATTTAGCGGCGCGATGGGGCCATTTAACAACATGACCAACAATGTGGCTTACCTGCTGATTACCGCGGCGGGCGCCATTTCGATTGTGAGTGGTCGTGGCGGCATCACGGTTGGTGTGATTTTCACCTTCCTGATTTACCTCCGCAACTTTACGGGGCCTATCAATAACACCCTGAACCTGATTAACACCCTACAGTTGTCGCTAGCGAGTGCGGAGCGGGTGTTCAAAGTCATTGACGAAGAACCGGAACGGGACCTGCCGGATGCAGAGGCCATTACGACCACTACTGGCGCGGTGAGCTTTGACCACGTCAGCTTTGCGTACGAACCAGGCAAAGAAATTTTGCATGACGTCAACATCGAGGCCCATCCCGGTGACACGGTCGCGATTGTGGGGCCAACGGGAGCGGGTAAAACTACCATGATGAACTTGTTAACCAATCTGTATCCACTCCAGTCTGGTACGGTGCGTTTGGATGGACGGGATGTCACCACGATTAAGCGCCAAAACTTACGGCGACTGGTCACCGTGGTGCAACAGGAATCACACATGTTCACCGCCAGCGTGGCGGATAACATTCGCAATGGTAGCTTGGATGCGACGGATGACGAAGTGCACGCCGCAGCGGAGCAGGCCCACGCGGATCACTTTATTCGCCAGCTACCCAATGGTTACGACACCGTATTGACGGAGGACGCGGCGGGGTTGTCGCAGGGGCAACGGCAACTGCTGAGCATTGCGCGAGCCTTTGTGACGAACGCACCGGTGCTGGTACTGGACGAAGCTACTAGTCCGATTGACAGCAACACCGAGTTGGACGTGCAGCACGCGATGACGGAGCTGATGCGCGGTAAAACTAGCTTTGTCATCGCACACCGGTTGTCGACGATTCGCCGGGCGACGACCATCGTGGTGATTGACGGTGGCCGCGTGGTGGAACGCGGGACACACGAAGAGCTGCTGGCTGCCAAAGGGTTTTACTACCAGCTGTACGAGAGCCAATTCCAGGGTGGTACGCAAAGTAGCTGAGGCCTGTGGGGGTTCTGGCCTGTGGTGGTTCTGACCGGCGGGGGTGCCGTGGGGTACTACGACTTTGTGGACCGCTCCACGGTGA
>NZ_BCVS01000084.1:0-10764 GCF_001591865.1 Lacticaseibacillus pantheris DSM 15945 = JCM 12539 = NBRC 106106 | reverse complement strand
GGAGTACCCCACGTAAGCCGTAGCTCACCAACCCGACCGACGCTGCCGGAAACCACCAAAGCCGCAACCCCACCACCACTTTACCAGCACTACCCACACAAAAGAACGGCGGTGAGACCTCCAGAAGTCTCGCCGCCGTTCAATTGTTTACGCGAAGTAATGCCGCGCGATTTGTTCGTACTCATTGATGGCTTGGTGGAACCGCGTCAAACTGACGTACTCGTTGACTTGGTGGCTCACGTTGCCGTCCTCATTGCCGGGGCCAAAGATGATGGTCTCGAACTGGTTGCTACTCTTGGTGAATTCCGAAGCATCGGTGGCCCCGCTAAACGTAGCGAGTGGCACCGGCTGCCCCGAAGCCGCAGCGATGCCCGCATTGGCGGTGGTGACCAGCCGCCCGTCTTTGGCCGTTACGACCGGGTAAAAACTGTGCGTCAGGTGGAACTCCAGCGTGCCGGGCCCCTTGTCACTAATCGCCTGGACCACTTCCTGCAACCGCGCCGTTACCTGCTCGTTCGTGAACGCTTTGGTGGGGCGAATGTTGCCCGCGAGCCGCGCGCTACCAGGAATCGTGTTGACCTGGTCGCCGGCCTGCAGGATGGTCACGCTGTGGACGAGTGGGCCTAAAACGGGGTCAACGGGAGCGTCATCAAAGGCGGTGCGTTCGGCCACCGCAAAGTCGACTAGCTTGGTTGTGGCGTTGATGCCCTGATCTGGAATCGAGCTATGGACTGCCTGGCCCTGGCTGGTGATTTCATAGTTGTACGAACCAGCATGGCCGAACTCGATGACGTTACCGGTGGGTTCGCCCAGCACCAGCGCATCGAGGTCGTCAGCATAGCCGAGTTCCGTCAATTGACGTGAACCGGGGGCGCCATATTCTTCACCCACGGTGGCGATAAACCGGACGTGGTGCGGGAAGCCGCTTTGTTTCAGGTGGATGAACGCGAGGGCCATCGCCACGAGGCCGGACTTCATGTCGCTGGCACCGCGGCCGTAGAGACGGTCGCCATCAATGGTGGCGCTGAACGGCGGGTACTGCCACTTGCTGAGGTCCCCGGGGTTGACGACGTCCTCGTGGCCGCCGAACGCGAACACGGGGCTGCCCTCGCCGAATTCGGCGACTAGGTTGTCGCGGCCCTCGGCAAAGGGGATACGTTTGGTCGCAATGCCCGCGTCCGTAAATAATTGTTCCAAGACATCAGCAACGGTGCTCTCGTGGCCGTTGGCGGTGTCGGTGTTCAGTTGAATGAGCTGTTGTAGCAAAGTGGTTGCTTCGTCCAAGTGTGCCACCATCCTTTCAGGTTGGTTAATGTACTTCCAAAATAGCACGCTAAAATTAAAAAGCAATGGTTGACATTAAAAACCGGTGTGGTATCATGAAGACAACTTAAAGTTACAAACGCGATTAAGTGAGTAACGGCGATTCAGTTGAGCAGAGAACCCGGGTTGGTGCGAACGGGGCAACTGGTAGTCGTGAATATGGCTTGATGATAGCGGCACACTGAGCAGTAATGTGAGGCGATGATGGTCGGCACCCTTTACAGTGCACACGGATGTTTGTCCGTTGCAGAGGATCACTATTGTGGTCGCATTAGAATGGTACCGTGGGCCCGCTCACTTCTAACTTCACCGTTAGGAGTGGGCGTTTTTTATTTACTATCGCGTTGTCCGTCAAATGAGGAGGAATTGTTTATGCAGTCTGGATTGAAGAAAGTTATTAGTGTCGGTTTTACCGCGGCTTTGGCCTTAACGCTCGCCGCCTGGGGCAGTAACCACGCGTCCGCCAAGACGACGAAAACCACCACGGTCAAAGTGGGGATTGTTGGTGCCGACAAACGTATTTGGGACGCAGTCGATAAGAAGGTGCAGAAGGACCACATCAAAATTAAGGTGGTTGAGTTCAGCGACTATAACAAACCTAACTCTGCTTTGCAGGATGGCGACATTGACCTGAACGCGTTCCAGCACCAATACTTCCTGGATAACTGGAACAAGACGCACCACGGTAACTTGGTGGCAATTGGGAAGACCGTCCTGGCGCCGTTGGCCGTTTACTCCCAGAAAATTAAGGGGCTTAAGCAGTTGAAGAAGGGCGACACCGTGTCCGTACCGAACGATCCGACCAACGAGGGGCGTGCACTTCAGTTGTTGGAAGCAGCCGGGTTAATTAAGTTGGACAATAAGGATTTGCCAACAACTCAGGACATTAAGTCTAGTCCTAAGGGAATCAAGGTCGAAGCCATTGACGCCGCCCAGTTACCGAAGAGCCTGCCCGACGTAGCGGCTTCCGTCATCAACTCCGGAGTGGCCGTTGACGCCAAGCTGAATCCAGAAAAGGCCATTTACCGTGAACCAATCACCAAGAAGAGCAAGCCGTGGATTAACATCATCGTGGCTAACAAGAAGGAAAAGAATAAGAAGGCGTACAAGCAGATTGTTAAGGCCTACCAGACGAAGTCAATTGCTAAGCTAATTAAGAAGATTTACAAGTCGACCGAAACGCCGGCGTGGAATTACAAATTTTAGGTAAGCTGTTTGAACGTTGTCGTTGCGGGAAAGACACGGTGTAACTTTTTGTCGACTTTTTGAAGAGGTTGCATTGTAAACGTTAGTCCCTATGATAAAATGAGAGAGTATCTAATTCAAAGTTTAGGTTTGAACGAAAGGATGGTACCCCCTTATGACAGCAGCGACAACATATTTGGAGCAGGTCCGCGCCGAATTAGTGCAACGCGACCCGCACCAACCTGAATTTATTGAGGCAGTCGATAATTTTCTGAAGACCATCACCCCAGTATTGGAAAAGCATCCCGAGTACGTGGATGCCAACTTGATTGGCCGGATGGTTGAACCAGAACGTGTGGTCCAGTTCCGCGTACCGTGGGTGGATGATGCCGGGCACGTCCGGGTTAACCGGGGGTTCCGCGTCCAGTTTAACGGTGCGATTGGACCCTACAAAGGTGGGTTGCGGTTGCACCCAACCGTGAACCTGTCCATCGTGAAGTTCCTCGGCTTTGAACAGGTGTTGAAGAATAGCCTGACCACTTTGCCAATCGGTGGTGCCAAGGGTGGGGCGGACTTTGATCCCAAAGGTAAGTCGGACGCTGAGGTCATGCGCTTCACGCAGAGCTTTATGACCGAGTTACAGAAGTATATTGGTCCCGACGTGGACGTGCCGGCCGGCGATATCGGCGTTGGTGGCCGCGAGATTGGCTACATGTTCGGCCAGTATCGCCGCCTCAATGGGTACCAGGCGGGCATTCTGACCGGTAAGGGTCTGAGCTACGGTGGTAGCCTGGCCCGTCCGGAAGCAACCGGCTTTGGCCTGTTGTACTACACGGACGCCATGTTGCAAGCTAACGGTGAACAGCTCGCTGGTAAGCGCGTGAAGATTTCTGGTGCCGGTAACGTGGCTACGTACGCTACGCAGAAGGCAACCGAGCTGGGCGCAACGGTCCTGACCGTCTCGGATTCCAACGGCTTTGTGTACGATGAAAACGGGATCGACTACCAGGTAGTTAAGCAGATTAAGGAAGTTGAACGCGGCCGGATCAAGGAGTACGCTGACCGCGTATCGACGGCCGAGTACCATGAGGGCTCCGTTTGGGACTTTGATGTCGACTACGACATTGCCCTACCATGTGCAACCCAGAACGAAATTAGTGGTGACCAGGCTGCACGCCTGATTAAGAACGGCGCCAAAGCCGTGGCGGAGGGTGCCAACATGCCTTCCACGCCAGAAGCCACGGCGGCGTACCAGGCGGCCGGTTTGCTAGTGGGGCCAGCCAAGGCCGCTAACGCGGGTGGTGTGGCCGTCTCCGCTTTGGAAATGAGCCAGAACAGCGAACGCTTGTCCTGGAGCTTTGACGAAGTGGATGGTCGTCTCAAGGGCATCATGGAGCACATCTTCAAGGCTTCGGCTGATGCTGCGGACGAGTACGACCTGGGCCACGACTACATTGCCGGCGCCAACATCGCCGGTTTCAGCAAAGTGGCTGACGCAATGATGGCACAGGGGATTATTTAAATCATTGATGCTTTGCTCGCCGTTTGGCAACAAGGCATAAATAGAGGACATCACGGCTTGCGTAGCTGCGATGCCCTCTTTACGTTGGGCTGCGTGGAGGAGCGGCCGTGAGTCTTCGGTGAGTAAATCGATATATTTATTGACCAGCACGTCTGGGCATTGTATAACGGAATTATTATTGTCGGAGGTAGTCGATATGTCTGGGTTGTGGATGATTATCATTTTGGGGTTGGGCGGGACTGCACTCACTGTGGGTGCAGCCTTTATGACCGCGCACGCCCAGTTGCGGCAGGCGTCGTTATTGCGACCATTAACCTTACTGGGAATTGGTGTACTCATCGCCCTCGGTAGTTGGGCGGGGGCCGGTGTGATGCTACATAACACGATTACTGCTGCGCGTACGGCGAGTCGGCTCGCACCACGGCCGGTAGAACAACGTAAGCCTGGCAAAACAACGGCCTCTGACGATCAGTTAGCCGTAGGTCGTGACGTGCAGTATGGACAGAGCCTTAAGTTTGCCCACGATTTGACGGTGAAGGTTGGAGCACCCACCAGCCGTAACTCAGATGGTACAAAGGTGGAGCAGGTGACCGTAACGTTGCGCAATCGTGGGACCCAGCAGTTGCGTATTAACCTGGCTGATTTTCAGATGTACAACAGTGGTGCGGCCATGCCGCAACTGACCACTTTGTCGTCCCAGCAGGTGGTGCCCGCTGACCAAACACGGACGGTGCAGCTGTTGTTTCAGGTGGCTGACCAGCACGACGAAGGCCAACTGGTCGTCAGTTATCACGGTGCCGGTTGGGAATGGCAGGGAACTGCCTTCTAAAACTACCAAGAGGTGGAATTATGTGTGGACGTTATTCATTCAACGTAAAGGGATCGCCGCGACTCCAGACGCTCGCCCGGCAACTGGCCGAGCAAGGGATCAACGTGCAGACTGGCGAGGTGGCCCCAGGGGATAACATGGCGGTGGTAACTCGCAAAGGTGACCGGATGACCTTGGGCGCCGTTAAGTGGGGCTTCCCGGGCTTTGCTGGCAGCCGGCCTGTCATTAACGCACGTGCAGAAACGGTGCTGGATAAGCCGATGTTTCGGGACGCCTTTTTGGCGCATCGCTGCGTGTTCCCGAGCGATGCTTTCTACGAATGGAATCCCAGCCACGAACGGTTTAGTTTTGATCGTTCTGATCAGCAAGTAATTTTTTTGGCGGGTATTATTCGGGACTACCCGGATGGGCCACGCGGGGTCATCCTGACCACTAACCCCAACCAAGATGTCGGGGCGGTGCACGACCGGATGCCGCTAATGGTGGACGAGCAACACATCCGTGACTGGATTATGGATACCACCTTTGCCCAACATTGGCTGGCACACCCTATGGACCGTTTACGGGGTACGCGACAGGTGGCATTGGGCGAAGACATACCGTTGGATTGGGATAATCAAGATTAATGCCGTCCTTAAACCGCGCGGGGCAAAGGTTTGATGGGATAATTAATGGCTTGTATGAGTATTTTGATAACAAAATGTGAAATAACGGTTGACTTCTAATTTTATAAGCCGTATGATAATTCCATCCTCATCAAGAGGACCAAATCTTCCACAGCGAAAGGGGCAATGATCATGACTCAATGTCAGATGTCAGTCACAGTAGTATCACGAATTAACGAAGTAAAGAACAACCAGGTTGCCTCCGCGTTGTTGTGCTTGCGTGCGTTGTAATTCACCTATGGGCGGTCTTTTGATCGCCGGATGAGTCACGTCACCGTAGACCACTGAGAGTTGTGGCTACACGCAAGTACCCGGCAAAACATATTGCCGGCGGGGGTATTTTTTATGCTTAAAATTAACTTTGTGGCACCAAAATTGTTGTTGAACACGACTAACGCAGCGTTGTTGTTGCGGTAGGTAGGCGTTGCTAGCAGAAATGCTAGTCGTGTGTTCTGCGCCGTCTGGGCGTATTCCAATAACAATTTTGGTGCCATTTTCTGCCTAATCGCGGAGAATGGCGGTCACCCATTAGTGGATTAATGGGCGGGCGTCATTTTTTGTACCCTGAAAACGGGGTGATGGCGGTTTTTAACCTGAATTTTGGCATCAGGCAAACGAACGTAGAGGGAGATAAATAACATGACAACAACGAATTACACCAACGCTAATTTCTTTGATGGTGCGCATGATGGGTTTACGCCGAACTCGTGGTTCAGTGTCGACGATATGACTGGTCGCGTGGTTGCATCAGGAACGGGATCGCCGGCACCGGCGGACCATGAGGTTGATTTTCACGGACAATACGTGATGCCGGGAATGATTAACTGCCATGTACATGTCGGGGCGGATGCATTTCACACCACCGATGGTCCAGACAATGAGGCCACAACGACCATGATGGCCATCAAAAATCTACGTGATGCAATTCAAGCTGGTATTACTTATGTACGTAATCTGGGTACTAGTTACGATGTAGACATCAAGATTCGTAATAATCACGACCGTTACGGCTTTCCTACTCCTGGTATTGTGGCGGCAGGGCGTGCAATGAGCATCACGGGCGGCCATGGAGATGGTGCTGACCATAAGGATGGCGATTCGTACCTCGTTGATTCGCCTGATGAGATGCGGAAGGCTACTAGGCAGGCCTTTAAAAATGGTGCGGACTGTATCAAGGTGATGGCGACCGGTGGCGTGATGTCCAAAGGGGATGATCCCAGAGACGTTGCTTTTACCCCGGAAGAAATTGGGGTGGCAATCCGTGAGGCACATGCTCGTCGACGCAAAGTAGCCGCACATGCTCAGGGTACAGAAGGTATCCGGGTAGCGTTGGAAGCGGGAATTGACTCAATTGAACACGGTATTTATATCGATGAAAGCGAAGCTGGGTTCATGGTTGAACATCATGTGTACTTGGTACCAACGCTCAATGCGGTTGAGGCAATAGTGGTGAAGGGTCCCGGTAAGATTCCTGAACATATGACGCGCAAGGCCACTGAGTTTAGCCAGGCGTTCTATGACAACATGCGCATGGCTGTCCGTAAAGGGGTACCCATGGCAACGGGCACGGATGCGGGTACACCGTTTAATGATTTTAAAGAGGGCTATTGGAATGAGTTGGACCTGATGGTAAACAAAATCGGGGTTTCTCCGCAGGATACCTTGTATGCTGCAACGAAGAATGCAGCTGAGTTGATTGGGGTCGATGCCGATTACGGGACGATGGAGCCGGGTAAGTTTGCTGACTTTATTGTAATCAATGAGAATCCCATCGCGGATATCAACGCAATTCGCCAGGACGATAAGCAAGTTTATCAGCACGGCGAACGTCGATTTTAGTCTGGTATAACGAAATGAGGGTTAATATTATGCATACATCCAGTATTAGCAGGCACCGTTTTGATCACGTGAAGAAGGTGGTCAGCGTGGCGGTCGCAGTGGGTTCGGTGGCATTGATGACGGCGGCATGTAGTTCAAAGACGTCCGCATCAACTACATCCAAAATTAGCGTGGCTATCGCGAGTGACTTACAGACTTTGGATCCAGCCCATTGTATCGAAACTACTAGTGGCGAGGTAATTAACAATACTGAAGAGGGGCTCATCACCATCGGTCAAAATAATAAGGTGGAGCCCGGAATTGCGAAAAGTTGGACCAAGTCCGCTGACGGCAAAACCTACACTTTCAATATTAGGAAGGACGCGTACTGGGCTGATGGCACGCCTATCACGGCCAAGACATTCGTATACTCGTGGCAACGAGAAGTTAATCCTAAGACAGCAGCGGAGAACGCCTACCGTTTTTCGGGGATTGTGAATGCGGACGCAATCACCTCCAGCAAGAAGGATGTTTCTACGCTGGGTGTCACGGCAGATGGTAACTACAAACTAGTGGTCAAGATGGATCACCCAATGGCAACATTTGAACAGATGCTGGGAAATGCAGAATTTATGCCAGTTGAGAAAAAAATGGTTGAAAAATACGGGGACAAGTATGGAACTGATTCAACTAAAGTTGGCTACTCAGGCCCATACACAGTGAAAAAGTGGAATGGGTCAGGAGATTCTTGGACGCTGGCTAAGAACAATAAATACTGGAACAAGGGCAACATACACATTGACGATGTTACGTACCAGGTGGTTAAAGAGGCAACCACTGGTCTCAACATGTTTGAATCTGGTCAACTTGACCAAACGACGCTAATCGGCAACCAAGTACAAAACGAAAAGAATAACAAGGATTTCAAACAGGTTAAGAGTGGAGCAAACTACTTTGTCCAGGTCAACCAGAAATCTCCTAGTTCAGATATGGCCAAGAAGGCATTTAACAATGTGTATATTCGCAAGGCCCTATCATTAGCGATTAACCGGAAGGAATTTGTTAACAACGTGCTCAACGATGGCTCCACGGTGCCACTTGGGGTTGTGACTCAAGGAATTAGTAGTTATAAGGGCAAGGATTTTGCCCAGGCAGCATACAACAAGAATACTGCTGACAGTGGTGTCAGTTACGATAAGAAACTCGCGCAAGACTACTGGGATAAGGGTATGAAACAAATTGGCGCAACTAGTCTTGATCTAACCGTGACCTCCGATGATGATGATACGCACGACAGTATCGTTCAGTACCTACAAAATACATGGACGAAGAACCTCAAGGGTCTCAAGCTGACCATTAAGAAAGTACCAAAGGCGACCCGAGTTAAGTACCTACAAAGCGGTAATTTTGACATCATCGTTTCAGGTTGGAGTCCGGATGCAGACCCGGCATCGTTCCTCGACATGTTTAAGACGGGTAACAGTTACAACTTTGGTGATTGGAGCAACGCTACGTACGATAACGATATGAATACTGCCGAAACTACGGCCGATGACAGTACACGGTGGAACAAAATGATTGATGCAGAGCAAATTCTGATGAAGGATCAGGGTGTAATTCCTCTGTACCAGCTTTCAACAACGTACCTTCGTAACACTAAGATTAAGAATTATGTGGACAACCCCGCCGGCGGCACCCCAGGCTGGCGCGGTGTCTACCTTGCAAACAAGTAGGATTAAACATTCAAGGAGGATATACACATGACAGAAACTAAGACAGAAACCAAAGTAGCAATTAACAGTCCCGAAGAGCAGGCGGCCGTTGAGCAGTTTGCAATGGACTATTTTCCGGAGGTAGCGCCGTACGTGAAGATTCCGAGCATTTCGGCGCAGGGCAAAGGTATTAACGAAACCGTTGCTTGGATCAAGGACAAGTTTGCATCCATTGGGGCTACACGCGTGGAAGCGTGGAGTGACCAGGGCGGTAACCCGGTCGTCTTTGCTGAATTCGAGGGTGCCAGCGACAGCACCATCATGTTCTACAACCACTATGACGTGCAGCCGCCAGAACCGATTGAAGAGTGGCGCACGGAGCCATTCGAACCAACCTTTGAGGATGACGGTACGATTCGGGCTCGCGGAATCGGTGACGACAAAGGTGAACTGATGTCCCGCATCACCGCGATGCAATACATGTACGATCATGGCGGCTATCCTTGCCACATTAAGTTTGTGGTCGAGGGCGAGGAGGAAATTGGGTCCATTCACTTTAATGATTACGTGCAGGCCCACCAGGCCGATATGGCTTGCGACGTATGCGTCTGGGAAGGCGGTAGTATCAACGAGCAGGGCCACTTTACCATTACTGGTGGTGTGAAGGGCTGTAGCGCCTTTGATATGAGTGTTCAGACGGCCGACGTGGATATGCACTCCTCGATGGCGGCGTACGTGGACAACGCGGCGTGGCGGATGGTGCAGGCATTGAACTCAATTCGCACTGCGGATGGGCACATCAAAGTTGACGGGTATTACGATAATATTGAACCCATCAGCCAGTCTGCACGGGACGCGATTACCAAGATGGACTTTGATGCGGATGGTATTCGTGAGCGTACGGGGATGCGCACGCCGTTCACGACCGACGACCCCAAGACGGCCAGCGTCACTGCACCAACCATCACGATTAACGGTATTGAGGCGGGCTATAACGGTAGCGGGGTGAAGACCGTCATTCCGCGGTACGCAAAGGCCAAGATTGACTGTCGGATTGTACCGGGGCAGGACGCAGCCACGGTATACAAAATGATTCGGCACCAACTGGATCAAAACGGCTTTGAGGATGTGGAGATGCACTTTAACCTAGCTGAGGAGGCGTTCCGGTCCGACATTGATTCACCATTTTTCAAGGAGGCCGAACGGGTGGCTGAAGCGGTCTACGGTGAAGGCAAAGTGCGGGTGATTCCGAACAGCGCTGGCAGCGGCCCAGAAGCCCAGATGGACGCGGTGATCCACGCACCCATTGTTGCGGTCGGCTGTGGGTACTTCGGTTCGGGGGCGCATGCGCCTAACGAAAGCATGCGGGTCAGGGACTACCAGCGTGGGACGTACTTTATGGTGCGGTTCATGCGGGGCGTGGCAAATTTCGGCCAGCAAGCATAAGCCCAACGTAACGCTACCGTTCGCGGTCTAGGTAGAAGCGACATCACGTGGATTGTTGTCCATGACGGCCTACTCGTTGCTTTGGGTATATCACAGAACGAATCAACAACGATTCCTAATTAATTGCAACACCCACGAAGTCGCGATTGGCTACGTGGGTGTTGCTGTGTCCGAGTGTCTGGTCGGCGGGGGTGCCGTGGCGTGCTACGACTTGGTGGACCACTCCACGGTGACCGCTGCTATTGGCTGGTCGTACTGGCGTGG